>JAJTBM010000480.1 GCA_021286885.1 Rhodocyclales bacterium | reverse complement strand
CTACGGGGGCTGGTGCAGGATGGTGGCATGAAATCCGCCAGACAAAAAAATGGCGCCCCGAAGGGCGCCAGAAGGAGGGAGAAACACAACAGGTGCCCGTGCTGCCCCCGGGGCAACACGGCTTAGAAGAACAGGATCGCGCCAGCAGACAGGGTGCGGTTCTTGGTTTCGACGTTGCCGGCGGTTTCGGTGAGCTTTTCCTGGTTCAGTTCGCCCACCAGGGTCACGAACTTGTTCAGGCTGTGATACACGCCCAGGGTGTAGGACTTGTTCTTGCGCTCTTCGCCCAGGCCCACAGCACCATCCTTGTCCTTGTTCTGGCCGAAGTTGATGCCGAACTTGGTCTTGTTGTGCTGATAGGTACCTTGCAGGAAGTAGCCGGTAGAGTCGGTCTTGTTGCCAGAACCATCGGAGCCGCCGAAGAATTGGGCGCCCACGGTGGAGAGGCCCAGACCCTTGCCGCTGAAGGCGTACAGCACGCCTTCGAAGCCGTTGGCGCCGGCCTTCACGCCAGCTTCGTAGCCGGTGGCGGTGAAGGACTTATCGGGGTTGGTGCCCACGCCGTCGCAGGTGGAGCCCTTGGAGCAGCTGGTGCTCTGGGTGACCATGCCGCCCCACAGCTTGCCGGGCACGGCGCCCTTCCAGTCGTAATCCACCTTGGCCTGGAAGCCCGGGGTCTTGGTCTGGCTGCCCGCAAAGGAGCTGGGCTGGAAGATGCCGCCGGAAGCCGACAGGCCATTCACGGTCGGGGTGGTGTAGGTGATCTGGGCCTGGAAGCCGGTGTACATGTAGCCGTGGCCGATCATCCCGAAGGTGGTGTTGAAGGGGATGGAGGCGTTGGAGGTGCCGCCCACGCCCAGCAGAGTCATGTCGGACAGGATGATGTTCTGACCGAAGAGGCCGATGTCACGACCAAACTTCAGGGTGCCCCAGTCGTTGTTGCCAAACTGGAAATAGACGTTACGCACGTCGATCTGGGAGTAGGGGCTGGTGGAGCCACCAGTGGCGCCGCTGCCCGGGGTGCTCGGCAAGCCCACCACGGTGGAGGAGTCGTTAATGCCGGGGGCGAAGCTGAAGTGAGCCTTGATGTCCTGGTCGGCTTGCTTGGTGGTCACCACAAAGTTGATCCAGCCCGGCAGCAGACCGTTGGAGAGGGCGCTGTTCTGGGTCTTGGTGGTTTCAACACCGTTCACGCTGGTCTTGGACTCACGGTTTACATAGAAACCGTTGATGGTGCCGTTGATGTCCACGGTCACATCGTTCTGGGTGAAGCTCACGGCTTGGGCGCCGCCAGCAGCAAGGGTCAGGCAGGCAATGGCGATGGACTGGGCCAGCAGGGTTTTCTTCATAACGATTGTCTCCGGTAGTTTTTAGCTTTGATTGTTGCCACCACAAGGTGCGGGCTATGCCTGCCCTGCTACCTCGTTCCTCCCTAGGTCGCGCTTTCCTTGAAACACGCCGTTACGGGGCGGATGAGCTACTGCGAAGGGCGTGCCAGCTTCGGGCAAATTTCCTGGTTACATTTGCTTTCTTATTCATAAGTAAATGTATTTAAAGGATTAAATATTTTTTGCGGGGTTTCTGGAAGGTTTTGCCTAAGTGACTGATGGTGTTCAGGATTTGAACAGCATGATGTTCTGGAGCACATCATGTGACGCAGTGCCTGATACACCCTGGAGCATGTTGCGTTACAGCATGTTCAGGCGGGGGGTGACATCCTTCCTGGCGTGGCGGCTGCACGGGGAAGTGCGGGTGAAACTGTTAGAATCCGGCTCCCGAATTCGTCTTGCACGCCGCCCTTGCCGGGGCGGCATCATCACCATGGATTTCCGCTCCAAGCTGGCTGCCGCGTGGCAGCGCAATGATTCCCTGCTGTGCGTTGGTCTGGACCCGGACCTGAAGCGCTTCCCGGCCCACTTGCAGGGTCGCCCCGATGCGGTGCTGGCCTTCTGCAAGGGCATCGTGGATGCCACCGCCGACCTGGCCTGCGCATTCAAGCCCCAGATCGCCTACTTTGCCGCCCTCAAGGCCGAAGACCAGCTCCAGGATCTGATCGCCTACATCCACGAAAAACACCCGAGCGTGCCGGTGGTGCTGGATGCCAAGCGGGGCGACATTGGCGCCACCGCCCAGCAGTACGCCCGGGAGGCCTTTGAACGCTTCCAGGCCGACGCCCTCACCGTCAATCCCTACATGGGCTTTGACTCGGTGGAGCCCTATCTGGAGTTCTCCGACAAGGGCCTGATCGTGCTGTGCCGCACCTCCAACCCCGGCGGCTCCGATCTGCAGAACCTCACCATCGAGGGCGGGCGCAAGCTCTACCAGCACGTGGCCGAGCTCGTCGCCGGCAAGTGGAACGTGCATGGCCAGAACGCCCTGGTGGTGGGCGCCACCTTCCCCCAGGAGCTGGCCGATGTGCGCAGCATCGTGGGTGACCTGCCCCTGCTGGTG
>JAJTBM010000479.1 GCA_021286885.1 Rhodocyclales bacterium | reverse complement strand
CCTGTCGGCTAAGCTGCAGGACGAGCTGCGTCGCCAGACCGAAGCCATGGCCCGTGCGCTGAACGTGTGCGGCCTGATGAACGTCCAGTTCGCCATCCAGGGCGAGGGCGACGACGCCGTGGTCTATGTGCTCGAAGTGAACCCGCGTGCTTCCCGCACCGTGCCCTTCGTGTCCAAGGCCTGCAGTCTGCCCCTGGCCAAGATCGCCGCCCGTTGCATGGCCGGTCGCAGCCTGGATGACCAAGGTATCTCCGGTGAAGTGGTGCCTCCGTACTACTCCGTCAAGGAAGCCGTGTTCCCCTTCGTCAAGTTCCCCGGCGTGGATACCATCCTCGGGCCCGAGATGAAGTCCACCGGTGAAGTGATGGGCGTGGGGCGCACCTTCGCTGAAGCCTTCGTCAAGAGCCAGCTGGGCGCCGGTGTGCGTCTGCCGACCTCCGGCAAGGCCTTCATCAGCGTGAAGCACGCCGACCGCCCGAAGGCCGTCGAAGTGGCCCGCGAGCTGGTGGATCTGGGCTTCTCCGTGGTCGCCACCCGTGGTACCGCTGGCGCCATCGCGGCGGCTGGTCTGCCCGTGTCTGCGGTCAACAAGGTGAACGAAGGCCGTCCGCACATTGTTGATATGATCAAGAACAACGAGATTGCTCTGGTCATCAACACCGTCGAAGAGAAGCGTCAGGCTGTGACCGACTCCCGCTCCATCCGCACCAGTGCGCTGGCAGCCAAGGTCACCGTCTACACCACCATCGAAGGTGCCCGTGCCGCCTGCATGGGTATGCGTCATCTGTCCGGCCTTGAAGCCTACGCGCTTCAAAGCCTCCACGCGGAGCTTGCCAAGGCATGAACAAGGTTCCCCTGACTGTTGCCGGTGCTGAAAAACTCAAGCAGGAGTTGCACCGCCTCAAGACCGTGGATCGTCCTAACGTGATCGCTGCGATTGCCGAGGCTCGGTCCCACGGGGACCTCTCGGAAAACGCCGAATACGATGCAGCCAAGGAACGCCAAGGCTTCATCGAAGGGCGTATCCGGGAAGTGGAGGGTAAGCTCTCCAACGCCCAAATCATCGACCCCCAGCTGCTGGATGCCGATGGTCGCTGCGTGTTCGGTGCCACCGTGGATCTGGAGGATCTCGACTCCGGCAACCAGGTGACCTACCAGATCGTGGGCGATGACGAAGCCGACATCAAGGAAGGCAAAGTGGCCATCAGCTCCCCGATTGCACGGGCGCTGATTGGCAAGTTTGCCGGCGATGTGGCCGAGGTTCAGGCCCCGGGCGGCGTCCGCGAACTGGAAATCATCGACGTTCGCTACGTCTGAGCGTTCGGGTATTTCGATGAAGCGGTTCGCTGAATCCCTCTACCTGCAGCTGATTACGCTGTGGGTAGGGGCTCTGTGGGTGGTGGGGCTGATGGTGGCCCCAACGCTATTCCACATGCTGGACGACCGTATGCTGGCTGGCGAAATCGCCGGCCAGCTTTTTACCTATGTGGCCTGGATCGGGCTGGGAAGTGCGGCTTACCTGCTGGTATTCATTGCCTTGCGCAAGAACGGCGGGGCCTTCCGGTGCGGGGTGTTCTGGTTGGTGCTGGGCATGCTGCTGCTAACGGTGGCGTCCCACTTCGGCATCCAGCCCATCATGGCCCAGTTGAAGGCCGACTCCCTGCCTCGGGAAGTCATGGAAGGGGCGCTGCGCGACCGTTTCCGGGTCTGGCATGGGGTGTCCAGCGTGGTCTATCTGATTGAATGCGTGCTCGGCCTGCTCTTGGTCGGCATGCAGAACCGGGGCCTGCAACTGGCACAGGCCCCTGCTCGGGGCGCCAAGGTCAGTAGCCGGAATCGCTCCGCTTGACCTGAGTCGGGAACCAGAAATTCTTTTTGGTTTCCGGCTTTTTCTTGAGGGAAGCAATCCCCCGGTTGGAAGACAGCGCCTTGGCCGACTTGGCCTTGGACGGTGCCTTGCTCGGCCGAGCCTGGGCTTGAGCCGGAGATGCGGCTTCCTTTTCCTGCTTTTCACGCCATACCACCAGGGTTTTGCCGATATGCTGAACAGGCGCTGCGGCAAGTTCGGTGCAGATGGTGTTCATGATGGTGTCCCGCTGAAGGCGGTCTTCACCATACACACGAACCTTGATCAGCTCATGGGCCTGGAGCGCATGGTCGATTTCCTTGAGGACCGAGGGAGTGAGCCCGTTGCTCGCAACGCTCACAACCGGGTGCAGGTGATGGGCTTGGGCGCGGAAGGCCCGCCGTTGTGCTGGCGTGAGTTCGATCATTTTACAACCCATTGAAAAAAGGGCGTAATTGTACCGCGATGAAGCGTACCAAGACCAGCAAATCATGGATGATGGAACACGTGAACGATCCGTTCGTTCAGCGCGCCAAGTCCGAAGGCCTGCGCGCGCGCGCGGCCTACAAGTTGATGGAGATCGACGACAAGGACAAGTTGATCCG
>JAJTBM010000478.1 GCA_021286885.1 Rhodocyclales bacterium | reverse complement strand
ACGTGATCTCCATTACCGACGGCCAGATCTTCCTGGAAACCGACCTGTTCAACGCCGGTATCCGTCCCGCTATCAACGCCGGTATCTCCGTGTCCCGCGTCGGTGGTGCTGCGCAGACCAAGATCGTCAAGAAGCTGGGCGGCGGTGTGCGTCTGGCCCTGGCCCAGTACCGCGAACTGGCTGCCTTCGCCCAATTCGCTTCCGACCTGGACGAAGCCACCCGCAAGCAGCTGGAGCGTGGCCGTCTGGTGACCGAGCTGATGAAGCAGGCCCAGTACTCTCCCATGAGCGTCTCCGAAATGTCCGTCACGCTGTACGCAGCTGACAAGGGTTTCTACGACGACGTGGAAGTCAAGCGCGCCCTGGAGTTCGAAAAGGCCCTGCAGGCTTACCTGAAGCAGAATGCAGCCGACCTGATGAACAAGATGGAAACGACCAAGGAGCTGGACGGCGAATCCGAGAAGCAGCTGGCTGCCGCCATCACCGCCTTCAAGGGCACCTGGGTCTAATCCAACGGGGAGAGCGCCATGCCTAGCGGCAAGGAAATTCGCAACAAGATCAAGAGCGTCGAAAATACGCGCAAGATCACCAAGGCCATGGAAATGGTGGCCGCATCCAAAATGCGCAAGGCGCAGGACCGGATGCGTGCCGCCCGCCCCTATGGCGAGAAGATCCGGCGTGTGGCGGGCAACCTGTCCCATGCGCTTACCGAGTACAAACACCCGTTCCTGATCAACCGTGAAGTCAAGAATGTTGGCCTCATCGTGATCACTTCCGACAAGGGCTTGTGCGGTGGCCTGAACAGCAACGTGCTGCGTCAGGTCCTGGCCAAGATGAAGGAATGGGATGCAGCCGGCGTCAAGTTGCGCGCCACCTGTATCGGCAACAAGGGCTTCGGCTTCATGCAGCGCGCCGGTGCGAACGTCGTCTCCCACGTGGTGGGTCTGGGCGACACCCCGCACCTGGAAAAGCTGATCGGACCCATCAAGGTCCTGCTGGATGCCTTCGTTGCCGGAGAAATCGACGCGGTCTACGTCGCTTCCACCCGCTTCATCAACACCATGAAGCAGGAACCGGTCATCGAGCAGTTGCTGCCCCTGTCCGGCGAAGCCGTGGGTTCCACCAGCACCAAGTGGGACTATGTCTACGAGCCCGACGCCCAGGCCGTCATCGACGACCTGCTGGTGCGCTACGTGGAAGCGCTGATCTATCAGGCGGTCGCTGAAAACATGGCCTCCGAGCAATCCGCCCGGATGGTGGCCATGAAGTCGGCCTCCGACAATGCCAAGAACGTGATTGGTGAACTGAAGCTGGTCTATAACAAGGCCCGCCAGGCAGCCATTACCAAGGAATTGTCCGAGATCGTCAGCGGCGCGGCAGCGGTTTAAGCTTATTGATATTGGGGATTTAATATGAGTCAAGGTTCAATCGTGCAGTGCATCGGCGCCGTGGTGGACATCCAGTTCCCCCGCGACCAGATGCCGAAAGTGTATGACGCCCTGATGCTTGATGCTGGCAGCGAAAACGACATGGCCGAAAAGGGTCTGACGTTCGAAGTGCAGCAACAGCTGGGTGACGGCGTGGTGCGTACCATCGCCATGGGTTCTTCCGACGGCCTGCGCCGCGGCATGAAGGTGAACAACACCGGTGCTCCCATCTCCGTTCCTGTCGGCCACGCTACCCTGGGCCGCATCATGGACGTGCTGGGTCGTCCCATCGACGAAGCCGGCCCCATCGCCACCGATGAACGTCGTTCCATCCACCAGGCTGCGCCCAAGTTCGACGAGCTGTCTCCCTCCGTGGAACTGCTCGAAACCGGCATCAAGGTGATCGACCTGATCTGCCCGTTCGCCAAGGGCGGCAAGGTGGGTCTGTTCGGCGGCGCCGGCGTGGGCAAGACCGTGAACATGATGGAGCTCATCAACAACATCGCCAAGGCACACAGCGGTCTGTCCGTGTTTGCCGGCGTGGGTGAGCGTACCCGTGAAGGGAACGACTTCTATCACGAAATGAAGGACTCCAACGTTCTCGACAAGGTTGCGATGGTGTTCGGTCAGATGAACGAACCCCCGGGCAACCGTCTGCGCGTGGCGCTGACCGGTCTGACCATGGCCGAGCGCTTCCGTGACGAAGGCAAGGACATCCTGTTCTTCGTGGACAACATCTACCGCTACACCCTGGCCGGTACCGAAGTGTCCGCGCTGCTGGGCCGTATGCCTTCCGCCGTGGGTTACCAACCCACCCTGGCTGAAGAAATGGGCCGCCTGCAGGAACGGATCACCTCCACCAAGGTGGGTTCCATCACCTCCATCCAGGCCGTGTATGTGCCCGCGGATGACTTGACCGACCCGTCCCCGGCGACCACCTTCCTCCACTTGGACTCCACCGTCGTGCTGTCCCGGGACATCGCTGCTCTGGGTATCTACCCCGCAGTGGATCCCCTGGACTCCACCTCCCGTCAGCTGGATCC
>JAJTBM010000026.1 GCA_021286885.1 Rhodocyclales bacterium | reverse complement strand
CGCCATGCCGGCTTTGTCGGTGGGCATCTACAACGGCTGCCGGGCCATCGATGAGGGGCGCAAGGTGGGGCCGGAAACCCTGTTTTCGGGCTTCCGCCAGAATCTGCCTGAACAGCTCAAGCTGGGCGCCCTGTACTTCACCGGCACCCTGCTGATCCTGGGCATCATCAGCGTGTTCGACGGGGGCGAAATGGCCGCCCTGATGCTGGGCAAAAGCCAGCTCAAGGCCGACGACCCCAACAACGATGTGCTGCTCGGTTCCCTCCTGGCCGGCATCGCCCTCTCCACCCCGCTCATGATGGGCTACTGGTTTGCGCCCCTGCTGTGCGCCTGGGGCCGGATTTCGGCGCCCAAGGCCATGTTCTTCAGCCTGGTCGCCTGCTGGCGCAACTGGCGGCCTTTCTTGTATTACGCCTGCGCCCTGATGGGAGTAGTGACCCTGGCAGCCCTGGTGCTCAGCCTAGTGGCCCTGATTTCGCCGCTGCTGGCGGCCCTGCCGGGGCTGGTCCTGCCGCTGCTGTTCATGCCCATCTGCTTTGCCAGCTTCTACACCAACGCGGTGGACATCTTCGGGCCCATCAACCCGCCCCGGATCATCGATGAACGGGTCTGAGCTGCGCCCCCTGGGCCTGTTCGGAGGCACCTTCGACCCCATCCACCACGGCCACCTGCGCCTCGCCGAAAGCGCCCGGGAAAGCCTGGGCCTGGCCCGGGTGCGTTTCATCCCCGCCGGCCAGCCGCCCCACCGGGCCAGCCCCGGCGCCCAACCTGCCGACCGGCTCGCCATGGCCCGACTGGCCACCGCCGCCCATCCCGACTTTGAGGTGGACCCGGCCGAGGTGGAAGCCGCCTGCGCCAGCTACACCATTCTGAGCCTGGAACGCCTGCGCACCGAGCGGGGCCCCGCCCAGCCCCTGGTGCTGCTCCTCGGGGTGGATGCCTTTCTGGGCTTGGCCAGCTGGAAACGCTGGGAAGAAATCCTCGACATCACGCATCTGGCGGTGGCCAACCGCCCCGGCTATCCCCTGGACCCGGCCCGGATGCCCGCGCCCCTGGCCCAACAGTTTGCCGCCCGGCAAGCGGGCCCCGAAGCCCTGGCCCACGCACCGGGCGGGCGCATCGTTCCGTTCACGATGCAGCCCCTGGCCATTTCCGCCACCGAAATCCGCCACTTGCGCCACACCGGCCATAGCCTGCGCTATTTGCTGCCCGTGCCGGTTATTGACTATATTTCGCAGCATCAACTGTATTTGTGACCCAATGGACATCAACACCTACGAAGCACTCGTGATCTCCGCCCTCGAAGACATCAAGGGCAAGGAAATCCAGGTGATCAACACCACCCGCCTCACCGCCCTGTTTGACCGGGTGATCATTGCCAGCGGCGACTCCAACCGCCAGACCCGCGCCCTTGCCCGGAACGTGACCGACAAGGCCCGCGAAGCCGGCCAAGAAGTGATCAGCATCGAAGGCAACGACACCGGCGAATGGGTGCTGGTGGATCTGGGCGCCATCGTGGTGCACATCATGCAACCCGCCGTGCGCAGCTACTACAAGCTCGAAGACCTGTGGGCCAACGCCCCCAGCCGGCTGGTGCCCGCCAACGGCGGAATCGCCCGCGTCGCCGCCTGATCCTGCCAGCCCCTCCCGGCTGCATCCGTGCAGCCTCAGCCCTCCGGCGGGGTGCCCAACATCCCGCCCGCCTGCCATGAAAATCCTGCTGATCGCTGTCGGAACCCGCATGCCCGCCTGGGTGGATGCGGGTTTCGAGGATTTCGCCAAACGAATGCCCCGGGAACTCCCGCTCCAGCTGGTCGAAGTCAAAGCCGAGCCCCGCACCACCGGCAAGACCGTCGAGGCCATGATGGCCGCCGAGGCCGCGCGCATCGAAGCGGTGCTGCCCCCCCGCTGCCGCCGGGTGATCCTGGACGAGCGGGGCGAAGACCTCACCACCCGCAAGCTCGCCCAGCGCATGGAAAACTGGCAGAACGGCGGCGATGATGTGGCCCTCATCATCGGCGGGCCGGACGGGCTTGCTCCCGCCCTCAAGTCCACCGCCCACGAGACGATGAGACTGTCCAGCCTCACCCTGCCCCACGCCATGGTGCGCGTGATGCTGGCCGAAGCCCTCTACCGGGGCTGGAGCCTGTCCCGCAATCACCCCTACCATCGGGAGTGATGCCCACGCATCCCCACACCCGCCCACCGCCCCCGGGAACCACCATGACGCCCATCATCTATCTGGCCTCCAACAGCCCCCGCCGGCGCGAGCTGCTCCAGCAGATCCGCGTCTCCTACGAGGTGCTGGCCTTTCGCGGCCCTGCACGCCACGACCACGACATCTGCGAAGACACCCTGCCCGGCGAGGATGCGGTGAGCTACGTGAAGCGGGTCGCCCTGCTCAAGGCCGAAGGCGGCGTACGACGCATTGAATGGCGTGGTCTCCCGCGCCGGCTGCTGCTGGCCGCCGACACCACCCTGGAGCTGGATGGCGAGGTGATCGGCAAACCCCGCGACGGGGAACACGCCGTGCAGATCCTGCGGGAACTCTCGGGCCGCACCCACCAGGTACTCACCGCCGTGGTGCTCACCGACGGGGAACGCTATCTGCAGCGCCTGTCCACCAACCAGGTGCGCTTTCGGCCCCTCAAGGACGCCGAAATCCGCCAATACGTGGCCAGCGGCGAGGCCACCGACAAGGCCGGCGCCTACGGCATCCAGGGCCGGGCGGCGGTGTTCATCGAAGAAATCCGGGGCAGCTACACCGGCATCATGGGCCTGCCCCTGTTCGAGACTGCGGCCCTGTTGCAGGAATTCGGCTATCCTCTCTGACCGGACGGCGGCAGCGCCCGCCGCCCACCTGTGAGGAGACCCAAAACACGCGCACGGCCCAGCCGTGCCACCCGCGCCGGCCAAGCGGCGATCGGCGATGACCTGCGACACCAGGGCATCGCCCATCTCCGTTTGCACGCCGAGCCGCCATGTCTGAAGAGTACCTGATCAATTTCACCCCCCAGGAAACCCGCGTCGCCCTGATGCAACAGGGCACCGTGCAGGAAGTGCACGTGGAGCGGGCCACCAACCGGGGCATCGTGGGCAACATCTACCTGGGCCGCGTGGTGCGCGTGCTGCCCGGGATGCAATCCGCCTTCATGGACGTGGGGCTGGAGCGTACCGCGTTTTTGCACGTGGCCGACATCTGGTCGGATCGCCACCAGGGAGAAGGCAACCGTCCCATTGAACGGGTGCTGGCCGAGGGCCAGAACCTGATGGTTCAGGTGCTCAAAGATCCCCTGGGCACCAAGGGTGCGCGACTGTCCACCCAGATCTCCATCGCGGGCCGGATGCTGGTGTATCTGCCCCAGGATAAGCACATCGGGATTTCCCAGCGCATTGGCGACGAAGCCGGGCGCGAGGCCCTGCGCGAGCGGGTGAGCCGGCTGTTGCCCAAGGATGAAACCGGCGGCTACATCGTGCGCACCATGGCCGAAAAGGCCAGCGACGAAGAACTCGCCGCCGACATCGCCTACCTGCGCAAGACCTGGGCCGAAATCAAGAGCCGCAGTGTGGGCGCCCATCCCCCCACCCTGCTGTACGAAGACCTGAATCTGGGCCACCGGGTGCTGCGCGACTTCGTGACCCAGGCCACCGGCCGCATCGTGGTGGACTCCCGCGAAAACTTCCAGAAGATGAGCAGCTTCGCCCAGGAGTTCATGCCCCAGGTGGCCCCCCTGCTCGAGCACTACACCGGCAGCCGCCCGTTGTTTGACCTCTACATGGTCGAGAGCGAAATTGAAAAAGCCCTGGCACGCCGGGTGGAGCTGAAATCCGGCGGTTATCTGATCATCGACCAGACCGAGGCGATGACCACCATCGACGTGAACACCGGCGGCTTTGTGGGCGCCCGCAACTTCGACGACACCATCTTCAAGACCAATCTGGAAGCAGCCCAGGCCATTGCGCGCCAGCTGCGCCTGCGCAACCTGGGCGGCATCATCATCGTCGATTTCATCGACATGGAAAGCCACGAGCACCGCAGCTCGGTACTCGACGAGTTCCGCAAGGCCCTGTCCCGGGATCACACCAAGATGACGGTGAATGGCTTCACCACCTTGGGCCTGGTGGAAATGACGCGCAAGCGCACCCGGGAATCCCTCGCCCACCTGCTCTGTGAATCCTGCCCCACCTGCGCGGGCCGGGGCCACATCAAGACCACCCGCACAGTGGCCTACGAGATCATGCGGGAGCTGCTGCGGGAGGCACGCATGTTCAACGCCCGGGAATTTCGGATTCTGGCCGCCCCCCAGGTGGTAGACCTGTTCCTGGACGAGGAGGCCCACAACATCGGGATGCTATCGGACTTCATCGACCGCACCATCTCGCTCCACCCGGAAACCAGCTACGGCCAGGAGCAGTTCGACATCGTGCTGCTCTAAACCGGCCCCGAAGGGCCGGGTTCAAGGGCCAGGCGCGCTTCAGACAAAGCCGCGCAGATGGGCCAGATCCACATGGCGGGCCGCATAGGTCTGGCCCACCTGACGGATCTGGGGAATGTGATCCACCGAATCCAGCATCTGCACATCAGCCGCCTGGATGGCGCCCAGCCCCAGGGCGTTCAGCCCCTCCTGGCTCAGATCGGCGTCGTAGCGCACATAGGCAAACTGCTTGGTGCCGGTAAAGTTGGGCGCATCCCCTGGCGCCCGCATCATGGTGCCAAACTCCCGGTCGATACCCGGCCCGAAGCGGCAATCCCCCAGCACCCGGCAGGCCATGTCCCAACCGGCAGTCGCCGCGTTCATCAGCGCTCCGGGAATCCGGGAGGCGCTGTCGATCAGGTTCATCTGAGACGGACGCAGATCCGGTCGGGCATCGGCGGCGTTGCCGGTGCCCACCGACACGATCAGCAGCTTGTCCTCCCCCGTGGCCCAGTTCATCGCATAAGGCGCCGCCGTAGCCATTTCAAAGGCCAGGAAGGCGGGGTTGTTGTAGGTGGTCACGCCACCATCCACAAACACGAAGCTGTAGGCGTTGGGCGCCTTGCCAAGGGTCACCACCTCGGGTGGAAAGTAAGTGGGCGCCGCCGTGCTGGCCCGCACCAACTGCCACAGGGGCAAGCGCAGATTGCAATCGCCCCGCTCCGGCTGGTTGTAACGGGCAAACGGATTATTGCTGAGAGGCCAAGGGGAATCCGTCGTGGCATTCCGCAATACCACCATCAACACCGTACGAAGCGTGTCGCTCCCCAGAGTGGATGCAGCCCCTAGAGCCTCCTTCAGCTTGAGGGCCAGGGGCTCGTCTTCGTATTTGTACTGGAGACGCTTGAGCAAGGAGGCCTTTTCAAACATCTGCTTGCCGCTGTCCAGGTAGAACTGGCGAATCTGATCGACGCTCATCCCCGCCGAAATGCAGGTGGCGATGATCGCTCCGGTACTCGTACCACACACGAAATCAAACCAGTCGGCCAGCACCAGATTAGGCTTGCCGAGCCGGACCCGCAGATCGGCTTCCAGCTTGGCCAGAATCTCGACGCTCATCAGGCCACGGATACCGCCTCCATCACAGGCCAGGATTTTTTTGGGGCCGGGGGCTTTGATACGGTTTGCAACAGTAGCATTCATGGGGTGTTTCCTTGGGCTTGAGTGTTCGGGGAAAGCGCGCTCGGGTGGTCTAGGGCGCCGGGGGCAAGGCTGCCAGCAGGGTACGGGAGTCGATCCAGGTCACCTGCCCGGTACGGCGCTTGACCTCCCGGTACATGTGATCGGTTCCGCCTGGGCCATCACCCCGGGCCCCGTTCCAGAAACAGATGAACCGGGTACGCTGCACGCCCAGGGCCAGACTCGTGTAAAGCATCCACAAATTGCAGCGGACGAAGGGATTCACCGCAGAGCGCCCCTCATGATCCCGGGGCAAAGGCCCCAGGGCTTTGGGCATGATGCACGGGGGCAAACACAAGGGATGATCCCGCAGAGCCAGGAAGCGCTTACGCCACTCGGCCCCATTCATGGACGCCAGGATCGAAACCTCGATGAACTCAGGCTCAGCCAAAGGCAGCATCAGCTGCACCCGCACCCCCCTCGCAATACAGGCCTCCGCAAACAGCAGATCTCCCCCAGCCGCACCCTGGGTGATGGCCAGATCATCGGGCCCCGCGCTCTGAGCATCAAGCGCTGCCCCAATGGCCGCGGCTGCCGAAGCCTCCATAGCCGGCGGGAAGCGGGGGTCCCGGCGCCGGGCAGCATCCATCATGTGACCGGAGAACAGAAAAACCCGCTGGGGCTGCCAAGCTTTCTCGGGCGGACGCAGGCGACGCATCGCCCGCTCGAACGTTTCCATGCCCGCCTGCACGTTTGCGGGATGAAAGCCCAGATCAGCCAGCAGCCGGAGCTGGGACTGGACTGAATCCAGCGCAAACCAATCGCCGGTTGCATGCACAATGGCCTCTTTGTACGCCTGCCTCACATCCTCCGGATCACCCGCAAGTACAGCCAGATCACCCAGCGTTGCAGCAGCCCAGAAACGCTGCTCCAAGCGGCGCTCGCTGCTTGCAGACCAGCGCACCCCTCCAGCCACCTGGGGCGCCAAAGCATGAAAACGCCGATCCTCACCCTTCAGGTGCTGGTACAGGTGAATCAGGGTCAGCGCATTGATTCCAGAATAGAAATGAGACGGCGCCTTGCGGAAAGCAGTCAGGTAACACTCGATGGACTCCCGCAGCAAGGCGTCTTCATAAGCGGCATCGGCGCGCATCTGTTCCGGGCTACTACCGGGCAAGCGCCACGCAGCAGTCCAGGAATCCTTGGCCAGACGGCCCAGCAAGCTCCAGGCTTCCGCATCATCCGGATCTTGGCGCAATTGCTTGCGGTACAGATCCCGTGCCTCACTGACCCGCCCCAGGCGCTGCAGACAGATCCCCTTCTGACGTAGTGCAAACGCATTCAGCGGATCGAAAGCCAGCGCCTGATCAAACTGCTCCAGCGCGAAGTCAAAATGCTGCCCCTGACGCAATGCCTCCCCTGCGCTCAAACGGGCCTCCACCCGTAGCGCAGTGACCGGTGCCTCATCTGCCAGCACCAGCACATCCCCAGGCCTGTCCTCATCCCGCGCCCGCTCAATCCGGGCGCTCCACTCATCGTGCCGCTCCCAGAACTCCCGGGCATCCCCCGAGCGCAGCCGCTTCCAGTCAGGCTCCTCCAGATTGGGCAAGAGCGCATACACGGGGCTCACCTTGCGCCCGTGCCAAGCCCGAAGGGTGGCCCGGGCCATATCGGCGATCAATTTTCGGTCTTCTTTCAGAAAGGCGGGATCGGGCTTGCCGTCCTTGAGCCGGTAGCGCAGCTTGCGGTCGGTGTAGATGTCGAAGGGCTGCTTGTCGCGCCCGCTCTGGATCAGGATCACCCCCCGGGCCCGCAGGGCGTGGCGCACCCCCAGCTCGTACCAGACGTTCGGATTGTCCACCGACAGATCGGCCAGCACCAGATCGGCCATCAGCAACTCTTGGAACATGTCGGCCCGGATATCGCCCGCCCGCTGCTCCTCATCGGCCCGGAACACCTCCAGCCCCGCCTCTTCCAGCGCAGGCTTGATGAGCATGGCATATACCCGATTAAAATCAATTGGATTGCCCTGGGCATCCGGTTTAACGCCAAAGGGCATCGCTACAAAGGCATGAAGTTTCATGGATGGATCAATGGACAAGGGCAGAAAAAGGGCGCTGCCTGGGCATCTTAGAAGGGGATTACAAACGCTGCCAAGGGATAAAATGCGCCCTGGCCTGTGACTTAACCCATCTGCACCTGATCTACCCCATGCTGCGCGCCCTCTGGCCATTCCGCCCTCGCCCCCTGCCGCCCCGGGAACGCCTGCTCCGGGCCTTGGCAAGCGGGCGTCTCCATGCCCGCTGCTTTCACCCCGACACCGACCTGTGGCTGCACGACGGCCCCTTGTGCACCGAGGCTGACTTACGCCTGCGGGTGCGCATCACCGACCTGGACGAATCCACCTGGCTGGAACTGCACGCCGAGGTGCTGGCCTTTGTGGATGGCGGCGCCCCCGCATGGGCGGGCGAGGCCGAGGCCTGCCTCACCATCACCAAGTTTGGCCAAGCCCTCCAGTTTCGCAGCCCGGTCAGGATAGAACTGCGCTGGCTGGACGCGCCCAGCCCCTGACACCATGACGCCATGAGCCAAACCGAAGCCTTTGCCTGGACCCTGCTGTTTGAAATGCCCATCGTGCTCGCCTGGGGCTGGCACTGGCGGGTGGCCCCCTGGCGCGCCAGCCTGGCCGGCCTCAGCGCCTCGGCCCTCACCCACCCCATCGCCTGGCATCTGGCCCTGACGGTGGAGCCCGGCACCTATGCCCAGGCCTGGTACGCCATCGAAGCCGCCGTGTGGGGGGTCGAAACCCTGGTGCTGAAACACCTGATGGGCCTCTCCTGGCACCGGGCAGCCGGGCTCTCCCTGGCGGCCAATGGCTGCTCCGCCCTGCTCGGGCGCTACGCCCTGTGATGCCCGCGGCCCTGCGCCCCTGGGGCATTCCCCTGCTGCTGGCCGGGCTGGCCTGGTGGCAGCCCCTCGCCCTTTATCTGGTCGCCCTGGCCTGCTGTGGCCTGCCCCATGTGGGCTGGGAACTGGCCTGGCTCCAGCAGCGGGGCGCCCTGCGCCTGCCCCGGGGGCTGGGGGTAGGGCTGGGCGCCGCCCTGCTGCTCCAGATGGGCGGGCGCCTGGGGTTCGCACTGGGCGGGCTGGATGCCCTGGGCGCAGTGGCTGCCGACCTGTTCAGCCTGCTGATCCTGCTCGGCCTGGGCCTGCTGTTGATGCGCTCGCACGCCGCCCGCCCTGCCCTGCTGGCCCTCCCGCTACTCGCCGCAGCCCTGCCCCTGGCCGCCCTCCTCAGCCCCGATCCCCAATGGGCGGTGGGGCTGGTGATCCTGCTCTCGGTGGCCCACAACTTCACGCCCCTGGGGCTGGCTGCCGGGCTCGACAGCCCCGACGCCCGGCGCCATGTGCGCCGCCTGTTCCTGCTCCCCCTGGGGCTGCTCCTGATCCCCGGCACGCCCTCGGCCACGCCCGGCCCCCTGGCCCCCGCCGAACTGGGCTGGCTCGAACACCACTGGGCGCCCCTGCCGGCAGGCGCCTTTCCGGCCCTGGTGCTGGCCCAATGCCTGCACTACTACGCCGTACTGCGCCTGCTCCCCGCCGGGTGTGCGGGCTGGCGCGGCGGTTCCTGGCAATGGGTGGTGCTGGGCCTCAGCGCGGCACTGGGGCTGGGGTTTGTGTGGGACTTCAGCGCCAGCCGGCGCCTCTACGCGGTCGCCTCCGGGCTCCACGCCTGGCTCGAATGGCCGGTACTGCTGGCCCTGCTGGCGGGCCCGGGGGCCCTCAGCACTTGGCCGTCGGCATCGCCTCCAGCTGAAAGCTGAACACCTGCCGGTCGCTCGCGCTGCCGCGCAGCACCTTCACCCGCCCCGAGCGCGGGGAGCGATTGTTCTGGAGCAGCAACTGCACCCGCTCCGGGTCGCCGTAGGGCACTTCCTGGGCTTCGATGCGGGCGATGCGCAAACCGCTCTCCCCCTCCAGCTGCCAGCCCTGGGTCACCTGGCCCGGCACACTCAGCAAAATATTGTCGTAGGCATCCACCCGGATGAGGGGCGGCGCTTCGGCTTCGGCCTCGGCCTCCAGGCGCAAGGCCAGGGGCGCCCGGCCCACGTTCTGCTCGGCAGAGGCGTACACATTGCCCAGGGTCAGCACATGGCTCCAGCCCTTGGGCACGCTCAAGCGGATCTGGCTCTTGCCATAGCTGCGGGCATACACATACACCCAGCGATAACGTGCGCCCTCCAGCTTCAGCGCCAGGGGCTCGGGGACGAAGCCCGGATGGCGGGCAACCCGCTCCACGGTCTGGGGTTCCACCAGTTCCACCGGCTCCATGGAGCCCTTGGCCAAAGACGTGATTTGAACCTGAGCCTGGGCCGGCACCAGAAACCCGAGCACCGTGCCTATGGTCACATCCAGCTCCACCGGCCAATGGGCCGTAGACTCCAGATAAGGCACCCACTGGCGCAGGGGCAAGCGCGCAGCGGGCCCATCCCCGCCTCCCATGCAGGCCCAAACCGGCGCCCCCAGCAGACTGAGGCCCAGCCCCCCGATAAACCGACGGCGGGACACGGCCAACCCACCCAAGCCTTGATCTCGTCGATCTGATTGATCCATTTGGTCTATTTGATCCATTTGATCCATCAACACTCCTCCAAACGCAGCACACCGATGGCACATGGTACGCACAAACCCGGCCAAGTTTGGCAGCATCACGGCTTTCCTTCTGCTGAAAGCCCGCCCATGCGCCCCCACCTGCTGCTGTGCCTGCTCCTCGCCCTGCCCGGCCTCGCCGGGGCCGATGTGCTCCCCCCTGATCTGGCCGCCATTTACCTGAAAGCCCGGGAAAACCCCAAAGCCTACGACCGGGCCGACCAGTTCTGCGACGGGCGCAGCATCGGCACCCCCTGTGAAATCCCCGGCAACCCCTTCGAAGGGGGCGGCAGCGGTCACTGCGCCCAGGAGGTCAACACCGCCAGCCGCAGCCTGGACGCCCGCTGCAAGCTGGACGACCCGCCCAGCCTTGAACGCCAACTGCCCGAAGGCGGTTTTCAGGTCAGCAAAGACCTGTGCGACATGGCCAGCAAGAACCCAGATCTGGCCAACAACCTGCGCAGCATGGACGTGAGTTGCGAGCCCGCCGCCGCCATCCCCGACCGTTTCTGCCAAGGCCGCAAACCCGGCGACGCCTGCCAGGTGCAACTGGGCCAGGGTGGCCGGAATTTGAGCTTCAGCGGCCGCTGCACCGAAGAAACCCAGGAACGGCGCTTCTACATGTACGGCAACCGCTACAAGCAGCGCCAAGTCCTGCTCTGCCAGCCGGAACACCCCGTCATCCGCGACTACCGCCGCAGCAACCCGCCGGGGTGGTTGAAGAAGTTGTTTGAGTAATACAGAAAAACCTGATGGGCTTGGGCAACTTTCTCGGCTACAACCATACATGCAGCCGAGATTACATGCCCAACAAATCAGGCAACCGCTGCATTCAAGCTTGCCATCAGCCGCTGAGCCTCCTGTAGCGCCTCATCCAAAGCGACCATATCGGTCGCTACACGGACAGCAGTCCTGGCGACATTCCGCTGACTCTCCGCCAGACCTACCACACGTGCATAGGCTGCCGCCTTCATACGGACGGATGCGGCCCAGGTTGCGCGTGCTTCAGATGTTTCCAACCCCGCACTCGCTAAAAACGCCTCCCCGGCGAAACTCACCCCGGCTTGTTTAGCCAGAGAGCCAGCCACCTCCAACTTCAACGCCCATGTGTCTTTTTCTACTTGGGTCGGATTGCCAACCAACTGCTGAACAGCCTCGGCATGAAGTTGGTCAATCGTAGCCAGCGCCTGCTGCTTGGCCTGCTGAAGCAGTACGACCTGTTTTTCAGCATCCAGCTGCCAAGCATCGTTCTTCCAAACATGGGCAGAGCTCGGCATCGCTTGGTCAGTCGCACCAACATCCGCAGGCGTCTTCCCAATCTCAGCCAGGGTGACCGGACTCCCGTCCTCTAGATTAAAGAGCGGAACTCCGCGCCAGTCGGCCTTCACGCACCACTGGCCATCCGTAAACACCGCGACTTCATGGGAAGCCGTTGGGGGCGGTTGGAGTGCGGTCGAAAAGGCCGCAAGAAGGATCACTCCCGGCTCAAGCGGTGACTCATCAGCCGGTGCTTCATTCATGAACTCGCCGGTTTGCGAATCGTAGTTGTAAATAAGCTTAGTCATGGCTTCCTCAATCAATACTTGATACACGCAAGAAGCGCGACGTTACGAGGGCGCGTTTCACCACCACCAGTAGCCTGAGTCGGAACTTGCGGGACAAAATCAGCACCTGCGATAGGTCTACTTGAGTTATCAAGACCCGCCTCAGTTAAGGAGCCATAAACTCCATTCGTTGTCGGGACTAAATGGGTGTGCATCAAAAAATCATGATTCTGCCAGGAACCAAACGTTCGACCGCTATCAACTCCTCGCCCATCATCAAACCCCCGCAGAAACTCCCCTCGCAAATCCGGCAGCGTAAAGGTGGTCGCCCCGTCACCCGCGCCAAATGTGGTTCCAATAACCGCAAACAGCGCCGCATAGGTAGTACGAGAAATGGCTGCGCCATTTGCCTTGAGATATCCAGCCGGAGGCGTACTCATGGCGAAGAACTGCACCTCACCCGGTTGAACGGAAAATCCCGGCAGCGGATCAAGCAGCACAAAATCCGTTCCGTCATACTCCACATCCACCAGCTGGCCAGCGGCAATCACGGCACTGACCTTCGCCCCCGTGTAGTCGTACTGCTTGAGCAATCTGGCGCCAAGCCCATTCAGATTCATCGTTGAGGCGCCAGTGGCACCTGCATGAAAACTCACACGAAAGCGCTGCCCCACCGAGTAGCTAGTAATCGCAGGCGCAGCAGTGCCGATAAATGTCGGGGCTGCGCCACTGGTAGCAAAAGCCGTATAGGCCTGCCGTTGGCTTGCGGATGCGATCTGTGAAGCCACCATCTCAGTCACGCGGAACGCATCTGTGGCCGTATCAAATACCACCGTCACCACCGCGCCAGACAGAATGTCACCCGCCACCATCGGTGAGCCGTCCTCACGTACCAGCGCCTTGACGCCACCACCGGCATTCAGTGTCGTAGCACCTGTATTGGCTGCCGAAGCCTTAAAGGCAAAAGCGGTCTTAGCCGTGTAGGCGGTCGCCACTGGATCAAGCACGACGGCGTACGCATTGCCCACGTTGGTGGAGGCCACATAGTCCCCCACACGCGCCTCAATCAATGCGATTACTTCAGCATCGGTTGTGTATTGCGGATGTGGGTCAAGCTTGGCTTCGTGGGCCGCGATCATGGACAGCATCGCACTCTGTGCGTTATCAGCCAAAATAGTGAGACTGCCCGCAGGAACGGCCGCATCCATCACCATATCGTGGCTGAAGATAAAGTCCACCCCGGGAGATTTATTGGCCAGATCACCGCTCGCCTGAGACCAATATGCAATCAACTTGGCCCCTGCTACCACCGGATCACCCGCCCACAGCCCCACCTCACGGACCACATAGCTTTGACTACCCGAAAAAATGGCAGACATCCGAATCTGCGAACCCGACACCGAGAAACCAGCCGCAATAGCAGCAGTCTGCTGCGGCACCAACAAGGCCGTTTCGCTACCGCTCGGCGTACGATTACCACTACCAAACTGAACATGGGTCAAGTTCAGCGCGGTGCCAGTATTGCTGGCATTCCACACAGCAGACTGACCCGCCAAAGTCAATTTAAATTGCAGAGCAATACTCACCGGCTATTCCTAATGGAGGTTAAAAGATCATGAAACCACTTACATAAAAACCGCAAGAAAAACTCAGTCATCTAAGCCAAAGCCTATAAAAACACATAGCTAAGCACCAAAACCCAGCCTCAAATTCGCCACAAACGACTCCGTCCCGACGCCATCCACAAACTTCCACTCAACCTGACAAGTCAGTTCAGCGACGCCACTGACCGAGACAGAAACCGTCACAACCTCAATACGCGGCTCCCAAGCGCGCAATGCATCAACCGCCTCACGTACGATATGAGGTCGAGCACGATCAATTGGATAGTCAATGTACAAATGAAGATTGCTACCAAACAAAGGGCGATGAGGGCTACTACCTTTAGGGGTCGTCCAAATCACAAGTATGCATTGGTTAACATCATCCGCATCTGTCACCAGCTTACCCAAACAATCACTATCCAAGCCCGAAGCATGGCTGAACCCAAGTCCCGAGAGAGCAGGCTGAAAGAAAAGATTGGAAATCCCGTTAATATCAGATGTAATCATGCAGACATGGTCACACATCCTTGATAAAAAAATAATTCAAACGCTTTTGATATTGCCTACAAAAAACCAACGCCTAAAAAAATATTGGCCAAGACTCTCGTCCCGGCCAATATCCTACAAGCCTCAGCAATCACTCCAGATGTTATACAAAGCTACGAACAGCCGCCTCTGCCGCCTTACTCAGTGCATCCAGCGCCGCTTTGATTTCTTGCTCATCGCGTGCAGCTCTCACTGCCAACTTCCCATCTGCGCGCAGTCTCTCAGCCCTCCCCAAAGCCACTGCATGTGCGGATGCCTTTTCGAGAACAAGCTCCGCCCAACCCAGTCTATCCTCATCAGATTTCAACCCAGCACTTTCCAAAAACCAGGAATCAACCTCTCGGAAAGGTCTTTTAGAAATAATGGCTCTAGCCAGATCAAGCTTTAGCGCCCAAGAGTTTTTCTCTACCGAACCAACCTTACCAACCATTCCTTGGACGACATCTTCATAAAATTGCTCAACTTGAATCAAAGCCCTGGCCATCGCCCTCTGCAGGCGATCACTTCCAGTAAGCTCAGGCGCAGGCACCACACAGAGTTCACCATCAACTACTGTCAACATATCTCCAGACGCGCGCGTCATCGCACGCATGTATGCATCTGTAGACACTTCAATCACATCACTGGGCAAAGCACCATAAGAAATATCATAAGGATAAAAACAACCTGTAGCCTGACTAAATCGCATTTAATATCCGATCGCAAAAAATCGCTCACCGCCCGCCATATAAGATCCGTTATACGCAATAGACACCATTCTTGCTGCCACCAAACTGGTATTGGACGGATCCCACCCAATGATATTCACATCAAAAGGAGAAACCCCACCCCGATCCATCATTGCATGGCCAGATACATGAAAAACTCCATTTGGAAACGCAATGGGGAATGTGGTCATTTTTACGCCAGTAGCGTCAAAAGAATCGCCCCACCACTGAAAAATCAACCCTCCCGGCATCTTTTGAAACCCTCTATCACCTTTCATAGAAGAAAAAGAGAGAGAGTAAGGCATGAGTACACTTCCGGCAAAAACCTGCCACTGAAATCCATTATGCCCAATCAAAGCCCAATCACCCACATTAAGGTTGACAACAACCTCCGTTGATGACGATCCGATATATATCGTGTCTGAGCCCTGCCGGGAAACGGAAGTAGCGACAGTGGCATAAACCAAAAACATAGACCCTGAAGGAACAGTCGTCGCCAGAGGAAGAGTCAACGAACCTCCAGAATTGATGGAATAGCATTTCCCAACATCTACACTCGTCAATACAATCGGCGCAGTCACCACTGCCGCAGCGCGCATATTTCCGAGTGCGAATGGCAACGGGTTCAACAATACAAAGTCAACTCCATCATATTCTAGGTCAACGAGCTGATTTGCAGCAATCACGGCCCCAACCTTCACCCCAGCTGCATCGTATTGCTTCAGGCTTTTAACCCCCAAGCCACTTACATTTAGCGTTGCCCCACTACCACTGGCGCCCCCAAACTTGACGCGGTAACGCAAGCCAGCAGAATACGCAGTAGCAGCCGGAGTTGGAGTTAGCGTGAAATTTGGAGCCCCTCCCCCCGCTGAAAACGCCGTATAAGCCTGACTCTGAATCGCCGCAGCTGTTTGTGACGCAACGACTTCCGTAATACGAAAAGAGTCCGTTGAAGTATCAAAAACAACAGTTACGATGGTGTTAAGTACCACATCGCCAGCAATAAGAACATTTCCATCCTCGCGCAAAAGCCCCTTAGGGCCCGCGCCCGCATTGATTGTTGCCGCTCCGGTATTCGTAGCCGAAGCTTTAAATGCAAAAGACGTCTTAGCACTGTATGTACCAATAGCCGGATCCAAAACTACAGAGTACGCATTGCCAGAATTGGTTGATACAACGTAATCCCCAACTCTCGCTTCAATCAGAGAATTTACTTTGGCTTCCGTAGTGTATTGCGGATGCGGATCAGTACGCGCCTCGTGCGCCAACAGCACACTCTGCGACATATCTGCCAAAACACTGATACTAGAAGCAGGCAGCGTTGCATCAAGTACCATGTCGTAACTAAAGATAAAGTCCACACCCGCTGACTTGGTCGCCAGGTCACCACTCGCCTGGGACCAATAAGCCACAAGCTTTGCACCAACCACCGAGGGGTCCCCAGACCATACACCAATCTCGCGAATAGGATAACTCATCCCTCCCGAGAAAACTCCTGAGAGCCGAATCTGATTCGGAGATATCGAAAAACCACCAGCAATAGGCACTGTTTGCTGAGGGCTTAACAACACC
>JAJTBM010000025.1 GCA_021286885.1 Rhodocyclales bacterium | reverse complement strand
CGCTCGCGAAAGTAGGTCACCGCCAAGCACCCATTCAAACACCCCGCTAGATACCATCCTAGCGGGGTGTTTACATTTGTAATACAAACTAACATACCTCCATCTCCTCAATAGAAATACTCCACCCGGCTCAAGCTAATTGCCGATTACGCAGTCATAGCAGCATTGGGGGCATCCGGATCGGGCAATACTGTGATTAAAGTTGATCCGCCCCTTCAGATTTCCGGCGCTTACATCGCCGAGTCATGAAATATCGGTTTTCCCGAGCGGCAGCCGGCCGGGCTGTGATAGAATCGTCCCCGGCGGGTCTCCCCGCATTGCAGGGTGGTGAATCTGGTCAGGTCCGGAAGGAAGCAGCCACAGCCATTATCTGCAAGTGCCGGGGGTTAGGCTCGCCACTTTCTTTTTCTTCTCTGGATCTGAGTGCATGGGCTATCAGGTTCTTGCCCGAAAGTGGCGTCCTCGTAATTTCTCGACATTGGTAGGGCAGGAGCATGTGGTCAGGGCACTGACTCATGCGCTGAACGAGAGGCGCCTGCACCATGCCTATCTCTTCACTGGTACCCGCGGTGTCGGCAAGACCACCATTGCCCGCATCCTGGCCAAGTCACTGAACTGCGAGACCGGAGTCAGCGCTAATCCCTGTGGGCATTGCTCTGCCTGCCAGGAGATCGATGCTGGTCGTTTTGTGGATTTGCTTGAGGTGGATGCGGCCACCAACACGCGGGTCGAGGAGATGCGGCAGTTGCTGGAAAATGCCGTATATGCCCCAACCCGGGGGCGTTACAAGGTGTACGTCATTGACGAAGTACACATGCTTTCCACGTCGGCCTTCAATGCCATGCTCAAGACGCTGGAAGAGCCGCCGGAACATGTGAAATTCATTCTGGCAACCACTGACCCGCAAAAAATACCGGTCACGGTCCTGTCGCGCTGTCTGCAGTTCAATCTCAAGCAGATGCCGGTTCCCTCCATCGTGGAGCATATGGGCCGTATTCTTGGCGCAGAGGATATCGCGTTCGAGCCAGAAGCCTTGCATGCCCTCGCTCGGGCGGCATCGGGCAGCATGCGCGATGCCCTTTCCCTGCTGGATCAGGCCATAGCCCATGGCGCCGGGCGGTTGGAGGCCGGGTTAGTGCGGGACATGCTCGGGACCGTGGATGCCGCCTATCTGCTGGATATTCTCGAGGCTTTGGCCCAGGGTGATGGCGCCAGGATGCTCGCCATAGCAGAAGACATTCAGGGGCGCAGTTTGTCCTGTGCCAATGCTCTGCAGGAGTTGGCGGTATTGCTGACCCGGCTGCAGGTACTGCAATTGGTTCCTGGCATGGAAACGGCGGATTCCACTGCGAGAGAGCGTCTGGTACGCCTGGCACGGGACTTTTCTCCGGACTTCATTCAGCTGGCCTATCAGATTGCAACGCTGGGGCGCCAGGAGTTGCCCCTGGCTCCCGACGAGTACAGCGGTTTTGTGATGGTGTTGCTGCGCCTGCTGGCCTTTGCGCCCGTGGGGCAGGAGGAGGGGCTATCTAGGCCGGTTGCAGCGGCCGGGCGTCGGGCCTTGGCGGATAGTGTGAGCGCTGGCGCTGCCGCAGTGCTTTCCCGGGCCCAGGAACCGCCCCGGGCTGCTCCTGGGGCGGATGCGCTAACTCCGGCTTCTCAAGCTCCCACGGTTCTGGATGTGAATCAGGATTGGCATGCGCTGGTGTCCACGCTGAATGTGAGTGGCATGGCCCGGGAACTGGCGCAGCACTGTGATCTCGTGAGCCGCGAGGGAGTCCAGTGTCTCTTGCAATTGTCTCCAGCCCATCGGCATCTGCTTTTCAAGCCGGCCCAGGACAAGCTGCAGCAGGCCTTGGCCGAGCGCTTGGGCCAGGACGTGCAATTGCGCATAGAAGTTACCGAGGTGGCACGGGCTACCCCGGCCCAGGCTGCCGAACAGCACCGGCGTGAGCGCCAGGAGATGGCCATCGCGGCCATAGAGGCGGATCCCTTTGTGCGTGATGCAATTGAAACCTTTGACGCTTCCCTGGTGGAAGCATCTATCAAACCTATTGATTGACAGGAGTGCATGCAAATGATGAAAGGCGGGATCGCGGGCTTGATGAAACAGGCCCAGGCCATGCAGGCCAATATGGCCAAGGCCCAGGAAGAGCTGGCATTGCTGGAAGTGGAGGGGCAGGCTGGCGCGGGAATGGTGAAGGTGGTCATGACCTGCAGCCATGATGTGCGGCGGGTCAGCATTGATCCTTCCGTCATGGATGACAAGGAGATGCTGGAAGATCTTCTCGCTGCTGCCTTCAATGATGCTGTTCGCCGGGGCGAGGCCGTGAGCAAGGAGCGTATGGCTGGATTTACTGCCGGCCTGAATCTTCCCCCCGGCTTCAAGTTGCCGTTCTGATGCCGTGACGCCAAGTGCACTCGAGGGCCTGATCCAGGCCCTTCGCTGTTTGCCTGGCGTGGGCCCCAAGTCGGCCCAGCGCATGGCCTACCATCTGTTACAGCACGATCGAAAAGGCGCTCTCCAGCTGGTGGCAGCCCTCAATCATGCCCTGGAGGGAGTGCGCCACTGTCAGCGGTGTAACACCTTTTCCGAGCAGGACATCTGTGACCGCTGCAGCTCGCCCAAGAGGGATGCTTCCCTCCTGTGCATCGTCGAAACTCCGGTGGACATGAACATGATGGAGCAGACCCTGGCTTACCAGGGTTTGTACTACGTGCTCATGGGTCGGGTTTCTCCCCTGGATGGCATGGGGCCCAGACAGTTGGGGCTGGAAAAGCTGATGGAGAGGGTGCTGGATGGTGTGGTCAAGGAAGTCGTTCTCGCGACTAATTACACCAATGAAGGCGAGGCTACGGCCCATTACCTGACCACCTTGCTGGCCGAGAAAGGCATAAGGGTCAGCCGGTTGGCCAGGGGGGTTCCGGTTGGAGGGGAGTTGGAGTTCGTGGACCCAGGTACTCTGGCCCAGGCATTCCGGGAGCGTAGAACCGTCGACGAGTGAGGAAAGCCCTTTTTACATGTGGGGTTTGCTTGGCGTATAATCAATAAGTTTGGTTTATCTGGTTTAACGTTAGGGATCAGCGCTATGAGCAAAGAAGGAAAAATGGACTGCGGCAGGCGGCGATTGATCGTCGCTACTGCTGCGGTCGGGGGTGCGGGTGCGTTGGCGGTCCTGGTGCCGTTCGTGTCTACCATGCTCCCGTCCGAGCGGGCCAAGGCGGCAGGGGCTCCGGTCGAAGTGGATATCAGCAAGCTCGAACCCGGGCAGATGGTAACCGTAGAATGGCGGGGCAAGCCTGTCTGGATCATCAACCGTACCCAGGCCATGCTGGATACCTTGCCGCAGTTGGATGGCGAGGTCGCTGATCCCCAGTCCGATCGCAAGCAACAGCCCGAGTATTGCAAGAACGAGCACCGCTCCATCAAGCCCGAAATATTGGTGACCGTGGGTATCTGTACCCACCTGGGGTGTTCTCCTACCTCCAAGTTCAAGCCCGGTGTTGATGAAGGCATGACCCCTGACTGGAAGGGCGGCTTCCTTTGCCCCTGTCACGGTTCCACCTTTGACCTGGCTGGTCGTGTTTTCAAGGCCAAGCCTGCGCCGACCAATCTGGAAATCCCGCCGCACATGTATCTCTCCGATACCCGCATCCTCATCGGCGAAGATAAGAAGGGGGCTTAAGCATGGCTAATACCAATTTCGAAAAATACAAATCCGACGGTTCCCTGCCGGGCAACCTGCTGGAGTGGGTGGACGCCCGTTTCCCCGCCACTGCCATGTGGAAGGGGCACCTGTCCGAATACTACGCGCCCAAGAACTTCAATTTCTGGTACTTCTTCGGTTCCCTGGCCCTCTTGGTGCTGGTGATCCAGATCGTGACCGGTATTTTCCTGGTCATGCATTACAAGCCTGACGCATCCCTGAACGCTGCCGGCATTCCCGTGGCCTTCGCCAGCGTCGAGTACATCATGCGTGATGTGCCCTGGGGCTGGCTGGTGCGCTACATGCACTCCACTGGCGCTTCTGCCTTCTTCATCGTGGTTTATCTGCACATGTTCCGGGGCCTGCTGTACGGTTCCTATCGTCAGCCCCGCGAACTGATCTGGGTGTTCGGCGTGCTGATCTTCCTGTGCCTGATGGCCGAGGCCTTCTTCGGTTACCTGCTGCCCTGGGGACAAATGTCCTTCTGGGGCGCCCAGGTGATCGTGAACCTGTTTGGTGCCATTCCCCTGATCGGTGAGCCGCTCTCCATCTGGGTGCGCGGTGACTTCGTCATCGGTGACGCGACCTTGAACCGGTTCTTCTCCTTCCACGTCATCGCCATTCCCCTGGTGCTGATCGGCCTGATCGCAGCCCACATCCTGGCCCTGCACGAAGTCGGCTCGAACAACCCCGACGGTGTGGAAATCAAGAAGAAGAAGGACGAGAACGGCATTCCCCTGGACGGCATTCCTTTCCATCCCTACTACACGGTCAAGGATATCGTGGGCGTGGTGGTTTTCCTGATGGTCTTCTCCCTGGTGGTGTTCTTTGCCCCTGAGGGTGGCGGTTACTTCCTGGAATACAACAACTTCTTCCCGGCTGACCCCCTGAAGACGCCTCCGCACATTGCGCCGGTGTGGTATTTCACGCCTTACTACTCCGTGCTGCGTGCCATGGTCTGGAACTTCTTCGGCCTGGATGCCAAGTTCTGGGGTGTGGTGGGCATGGGCGCCTCCGTGGTGGTGTTTGCCTTCCTGCCCTGGCTGGATCGTTCCCCGGTGAAATCAATCCGTTACCGTGGTCCCATCTTCAAGTCTTTCCTGACTGCCTTCGTGATCTGTTTCTTCATCCTCGGTTATCTGGGTACGCAAGCTCCCAGCTACTGGGGTGAGAAGGTTTCCCAGGTGTGCACGGTGATCTACTTCGCCTTCTTCCTGCTGATGCCCTGGTATTCCAAGATCGATAAGTACAAACCCGAACCGGAAAGGGTCACCTGGAACTGAAAACCATGCGTAGCCTGAAAACTCTGTTTGCAGCCCTTCTGCTGGCGCCTACCCTGGCGTTTGCCGCGGGCGCCGCCCTACACCTGGACAAGGCTCCCGATGTCTCCGGTGATAAGGCTGCCCTGCAAAACGGCGCCAAGCTGTTCGTGAACTATTGCTTGAACTGCCATGGTGCCAGCGCCTTGCGCTACAACAAGCTGCTGGACCTGGGGCTCACCGAGCAACAGATCAAGGACAACCTGATGTTCACCACCGACAAGATCGGTGAGCAGATGAAGGTCGCCATTCGTCCTGAGGACGCCAAGAAGTGGTTTGGCGCTGCTCCCCCGGATCTGTCCCTGATCGCCCGTGCCCGTGCTTCCGCCGATGGTAGCGGTGCTGACTGGTTGTACACCTACCTGCGCAGCTTCTACCGGGACGACAAGCGCCCCACCGGGTGGAACAACGTGGTGTTTGCGAATGTGGGCATGCCGCACATCCTGTATGAACTGCAGGGTGAGCAGGTGTTGGGGCCTGACCACAAGCTGACGCTGGCTGTTCCTGGCCAGTTGTCTCCTGCCGAGTACGACACCCAGATCCGCGATCTGGTGGGCTTCCTGGTCTGGATGGGTGAGCCTACCTCCGGCTTGCGCAAGCAACTGGGTGTGGCCGTCCTGCTGTTCCTGGGCGTTCTGTTTGTCCTCGCCTATCTCCTGAAGAAGGAATACTGGAAAGACATCCACTAAGTATCCTCTGCTTCAAACCGGCATCGCCACCTGGTTAACCGGGGGCGATGCCGAATCTTTTTAGGTCAAGCTGCCATGATGAACCTTTATTCCGGGACCACCTGTCCCTTCAGCCATCGTTGCCGGATCGTCCTTTTCGAAAAGGGCATGGATTTCCAGGTCATTGATGTGGATATGTTTAACAAGCCGGAAGACCTGGCTGTCATCAATCCCCATAACCGCGTCCCGGTGCTGGTGGAGCGGGACCTGGTGCTGTACGAACCCAACATCATCAATGAGTACATTGACGAGCGTTTTCCCCATCCCCAACTGATGCCGGCGGATCCCATCATGCGGGCCCGGGCCCGGCAACTGCTGTCCGGCATGGAGCGGGAAATCTTTTCCTTCATCGAGCCCATCGAAAAGAACATCAAGGCCGCCGATAAGGCGCGCCAGGAAATCGCGGCCCGGCTGACTGAACTGACCCCCATCTTCAGCAAGCAGAAGTTCATGCTGGGTGATGATTTCTCCATGCTCGATGTGGCGGTGGCCCCCCTGCTGTGGCGCCTGGACCACTACGGCATTGATCTGGGCAAGGCTGCTGCGCCCCTGATGAAATACGCCGAGCGCATCTTCAGCCGCCAGGGCTTCATCGATGCCCTGACCCCCTCCGAAAAGGCGATGCGCAAGTAATGGACTTCAGCCAAGCTCCTGCCGATCTTCCGTCCACCAAGCCCTATCTGGTTCGCGCCATCTGGGAGTGGTGTAACGACAACGGTTTCACGCCTTACATGGCCGTGGAGGTGGATGGCTCTTGCCGCGTTCCCATGGAGTTCGTCAAGGACGGGCAGATCGTCCTGAACATCGGTATGGAGGCCACCAACAAGTTGCAGATGGGCAATGACATGGTGAGTTTCCAGGCCCGTTTTGGTGGTGTGGCGCGGGATATTTCCGTGCCCATAGCCCGGGTTGCTGCCGTGTACGCCCGGGAGAACGGTGCCGGCATGGCCTTCGAAGTGGAGGAGGTGTCGTCCCGGGAGGACGAGACCCCCGAGGATCCTCCGGAACCCCCACCGCCTAGTGCCGGGCGCCCCCATCTACAGCGCATCAAATGAGTGATTCATGCCCCGCCATGGCGCGGGGTTTTTTTTGCTGCACTGTTTTGGCGCACACTGGAGCGAAAATACGGGGTTTTTCATGGCACGGCCGTTGCTAACGGCATTGCTGCCACAGGATAAAATCAAGGAGGAGCCCATGAATTTTGCCCAGTACATCAAGGAGATCGGGCGCGGCACCAGCGGCGCCGCCGACCTCTCCGAACAGGACGCCGAAAAGCTCTACGCCGCCATACTGGATGGCGGTGTGCCGGAGCTGGAGTTGGGGGCCATCATCCTTGCCCTGCGCATGAAGGGTGAATCCCGGGAGGAAATGTCGGGCTTCCTGCGGGCCGCCGAAACCCGGGCCTATGGCCTGCGTCGCCCTGCCACGGAAATCCGGCCCCTGGTCCTGCCTTCCTACAACGGTGCCCGCAAGGGAGCTAACCTGACGCCCCTCCTGGCCCTGCTGCTGCAACGCTTTGGCGTGCCGGTATTGGTGCACGGGCTCCTGGAGGGTTATGGTCGGGTGACTTCCGGGCATGTGTTCCGGGAACTGGGGCTGATGCCGGCCGCCTCCCTGCATCAGGCTCAGCAGAGCCTGGATCAGGAAGGACTAGCCTTTGTCCCCCTGTCGGCCCTCTCGCCGGGGTTGGCGGAGCAACTGGCCTTGCGTTCCCGGCTGGGTTTGCGCAACTGCGCCCATAGCCTGGTGAAGATGCTGGATCCTTTCCAGGGTCAAGGGGTGCTGGTGGCAGCAGCCACCCATCCGCCCTATCTGGATCTGATGCGGGAAATACTGCTGCACAAGGGGCAGACAGCCCTGCTGCTGCGGGCCACGGAAGGGGAGCCCTTTGCCAATCCCAAGCGTCGTCCCCGCATTGAACTCATTCAGGAGGGAGATTGTCAGACCCTCTTCGAAGCAGAGCACGACAGCATCAAGTCCCTGCCGCATCTGCCTGAAGAAGCCGATGCCCGGGTCACTGCCCAGTGGATACGCCGGGTGCTCGATGAAAATCTGCCCCTGCCTCTGCCCCTGGCCAATCAGCTGGTTTGCTGCCTGCTGGCTAGTGGCTGTGCCAGGGATTTCCATGAAGCCAAGGCCCTGGTGGCCGTGGAGGCCAAGGTTCCAGGCCTCAATATCTGAGAGGAGTTCCCATGTCCGCAGTCTCGGCCCTGATCCTGTTTGGCCATGGGGCCAGAGACCCGGAGTGGGTCCAGCCGCTGCGGGCGGTACGGGAGCGGGTGGCGGCTGCGCACCCGGACTCCCGGGTGGAGCTCGCCTTTCTGGAATTCATGAGCCCCGATCTGGCCGCCCGGGTGGCCGAGTTGGCTGCAGCCGGAATATCCCGCATCACGATCCTGCCCATGTTCATTGCTCAGGGAGGGCATTTGAAGCGGGAACTGCCGGAGATGCTGGCCGCGCTCCAGGCAGCCCATCCCGGGCTGGATCTGGAACTGGCTCCGGCCATCGGCACCACTGAACGGATCATCGCAGCCATGGCCGCTCAGGCGACCGATTACCTTCAGACAGCCATGAACGCAACAAAAAACCCGGAGTGATCCGGGTCGTGGAAGCGGGAAGCGCTGATCGCTGGTGTCAGCGAACGTGTTGGGGCAGGGGGTGCGTTGCCTTGAGGTGCTGGTAGGCCATGTGGCACCGGGCGGCTTTTTCCACGTCGCCGTGGGCCAGGGCATGGTTGAGGTTGTCCAGCACCATGGTGTGCAGGCTGCAGACTCCTTCCGGAGTCTTGAGTAGTTCGTTGCTCAGTTCGGCAGCAACAATGACAGGGATGTGTTCGTGTTCGGCGATGGCTTCGATTTCGCTGCAATCGAGGTCGCAAAAATCGAGACAGTCTTTGAGTGACAGCATGTGCTCCTCCTTTTCTGGCCAGCTACGCAGTAGACAAGACCCGTAGCTTGCGCCACGCGTATCGATGTTCTGATCGTGTCTTCCGCCTTGTGGTTGTTATGGGTGGAGGAATGCCTGATTTGTAGCTCAATCTCGGGTAAAAACCAAGGGCGCGGCGGGTGGCCGGGGAATGCCCGGATCAAAGCTTTAAATGGCCGTCCGGCAGGCTGTGGGACAGTTGCAGGCGGCTGATGCAGGGGCGCAGATCCAGGCCGGTGCGCTCCTTGATTTCCAGGGCCCGCGTCCGCATCGTTTCCAGCCGGGTCTCCACGGCTTCACCGCTGGCGGCAAAGGCGATGGCGTTGCCGCTGTCGCAGGAGGGAAAGACCATGCTGCGGCCTGCGAAAGCTTTGGCGAGGCGTCGGGCGGCGGCCTGGAAGCCCCGGCTGCGGCTGAGCAGGTTGACGGCCAGCAGGCCCCGGGGGCCCAGGGCCTGGCGGCAGGCCAGGTAGAAAGCCTCGCTGTCCAGGGGGCCGGGACGGCCGTTGGCGCCAAAGCCATCCAGCAGGATCAGGTCAAAGTGGGCGGCAGGAGCGGTCTGTATCCACTGGGCGGCATCGGTGATGAGAATTTCCATCCGGGGGGCGCTGGTCGGCAGCTTGAAGAACTGGCGGGCTGCCGCGACCACCCCGGGATTGATCTCCAGCACCGTGACCCGGGTTTCGGGAAAATGCCGGTGCATGAACTTGGCCTGGGAAGCGGCCCCCAGGCCCACGATCAGGCAGGTGCCGGGCCAGTCTTCGTGGGGGCGGAGCAGGAGGCCGGCCAGCATTTCCCGGGTGTACTCCAGCTCCAGGGACCAGGGGCGGGCAATCCGCATGGCGCCCTGAATCCAGTCAGAGCCAAAATGCAGGTAGCGCACGCCATCGGCTTCGCTGATGTCGATATCGTGTTCAGGCACTCAGCGTACTCCCCAGCTGTCATCGTCGCTCACCAGGCGCAGCTGATGTTCCTGCAGGGCTGCAGGCATCTGCAGGGTGAGCGGGTCCCAGCCTTCCAGTTCCAGCACCCGGGCCAGACAGGCCTCCATGATTTCCAGGCACTGACCCGCTGCCTGCGCTATGGTCTGGTGCACCTGGACATCCCTCGAGGTGTGATCCAGGCAATCCCGTTCATACTGCAGCAACTCCCTCAAGCCCAGCACCATGCGGCAGAGCTGGCTGGGGCAGGCACACTGATGCAGCAGTACCTGCTCCAGGATGCGGGTGACGTCCTCGTTGCTGTAGCTTTGCCGGGCCATGGTGCTTCCTCGTAGTAAGTCAGGGGGCCCGCTTCTGCAGCAGGGCCCGGATATCCTCGGCCATGGACTCGGGGGTGGCATCGTGGCCAATGGCCAGGCGCAGCCGGCCTTCCGGGTCGTAGGCGTAGGTGGTGACACTGTGGTCTATGGTGTAGGTGCTCGGCGTGCTGCCCGGATTGATCTTGTAGAACACCCGGAACTCCTTGGCTACGGCAGGGGTGTCCTCAGGGCTGGTCCGCAGTCCAAGAAAACTGGGGTGGAAGGCCGGCACGTATTCCCGCAGCAGCTCCGGGGTGTCACGTTCAGGGTCCACGGTGACGAACAACACCTGCACCCTGGCCGCATCGGAGCCCAGCAGCTCCATGACCCGGGCTGCCCGGGACAGGGCCGTGGGACAGACGTCCGGGCACTGGGTGTAGCCGAAGAAGATCAGCACCACCTGGCCGCGCCAATCGGCCAGGCTACGCTCCCGGCCCTCCGGGTCCTTGAGGCGGAAATCCCGGGCGAACTGGGGGTTGTTCACTTCGGTGGCGTGAAAGCGGGGCGTGGCCTGAGGCCTGTCGCAGGCAGCCAGAACCGTGGCCGCCAGCAACAGGACCGCCAGGCCGGGTTTGAATCCGGCCATGGCGGGTACCTCAGTGATGGTGCTGGTGGGCATTGGGCGCCGCCGGCGCAGCCACCGCATTCAGGGGGCGCACCTCAGCCTGCACCACCTGTTCCTGACGTTGCTTGCTTTCGTTTTCCAGCACCAGGGTGATGGCAACTTTCTCGCCCACCGAGACGGGCTTCTTCAGGTCCATCAACATGATGTGATAGCCGCCGGGTTTCAGTTCCGTCACCTTGCTGGGGGCCAGGGGCAATCCGGGCATGGCCCGCATTTTCATCACCCCGTCCTGGGTGACCATTTCATGGACTTCCACCACCCCGGCCACCGGCGAGCTGGCGCTCACCAGGGTCATGGGCGTGGCCGGGGAGAGCTTCATGAAAGCCCCGGTGGCTTTCTGCTGGGAAGTGGTGGCGCGCACCCAGGGGTCGGTGACGGTGACCTGGGCGTGGGCAAGCAGGGGGAGGAGGGCGGCGCAGGCCAGGGAAAGAATACGGATTTGCATGATACGAGTCTCCACGAATGAGATGGGGGAAAGGAGGTATGGGCCGGCTGCCGGGCCTCTACCTGTCAAGCGTGGAACAAGCGGGGTGGCGCCCGGGGGCGGGCCGCCGGATAGCGGAAATCGTGGACGGGAGCTGTATCGCCGGCGCTCTGCCAGTCATGTCCGGCAGCCACGGGGGCAGCTGGGGCCGCTCCCGGAGCGGGAGGCGCTGAGGCCTGCTGGGCCATGCCACACAGGGGGCAATGGAACTGAGGAAGCGGCTTGCCGTCATCCGGGGCCTGGCCCGACCAGACGATGCCCTGGGGCGTGCAGATGGGGGCGACTCCGGACACCAGCCAGGCTGCCTGGTGTCCGGCGGCCACCGGAACCGCCAGCTGCTGCAGGAACCACGCCAGCAAGGCCAGCCCCAGAGCCCGGGAAAACACTGCAGGGAAGGACGAACGGCGCACGCACAAACCCCTCATTTGGTCCCCTCGACAGGAATCGAACCTGTATCTAGCGCTTAGGAGGCGCTTGTTCTATCCATTGAACTACGAGGAGAGAGGCGCGTATTCTAGCCGCGCGCTGCGTCCGCGCCAAATCGCTTTTGCCTTCCCTGGGGGCTGGCGGGATTAGAATCCTGCTCCTTCAACCTCTTCTTCTGCTGCGGAATCACCATGCCCCTGTTGAAACTTGACCAGGCCTGCCTGGCTTTTGGCCATGTGCCCCTCCTTGATCACGCGGATTTCCAGCTGGATCCGGGGGAGCGGGTGGCCTTGATCGGGCGTAATGGCACCGGCAAGTCTTCCCTGCTGGCGGCCCTGGTGGGGCAGGGCAGTCTCGACGACGGGCAGGTCTGGCGCCAGCCCGGGGTCAAGGTGGCTTACGTGCCCCAGGAGCCGCCCCTGGAGCCGGATCATTCCGTGTTCGAGGCCGTGGTCTCGGGGCTAGGCGAAACCTCCCGCTTGCTCGCCGACTATCACCAGGTGTCCCATGCCATGGGGGAGGCCCAGGCCGACCACGAGGTCCTGCTGCAGCGCCTGCAGCATCTGCAGCATGAGCTGGAGGCCCTGGGCGCCTGGACCTGGCAGGTGCGGGTGGATCAGGTGATCGCCCGTTTCGGGCTGGATCCCGATGCCCGGGTAGGCAGCCTGTCCGGGGGGCAGAAGAAGCGGCTGGCTCTGGCCCAGGCCCTGGCCATCACCCCCGAGGTGCTGCTGCTCGACGAGCCCACCAACCACCTGGACATCGGCGCCATCGAATGGCTGGAGGAGCTGTTGCTGGAGAGTGGCGTGACCCTGTTCTTCATCACCCATGACCGACGCTTCCTGGATCGTCTGGCCACCCGGGTGGTGGAGCTGGACCGGGGCAAGCTGGCCAGCTTTCCTGGCAATTACGGCGAGTACCAGCGGCGCAAGGAGGCCCAGCTGCAGGAAGAAAGCGTGCTCAACCGCAAGTTCGACAAACTGCTGAAGGAAGAGGAAGTCTGGATCCGCAAGGGGGTGGAAGCCCGCCGTACCCGGGCCGTGTTCCGGGTGCAGCGCCTGGAGCAGCTGCGCCTGCAGCGGGCGGCCCGGCGGGAGCGTCTGGGCAAGGTGCAGATGCAGCTGGACGCGGGGGCCAAGAGCGGTGAGCTGGTGGTGGAAATGCACGATGTCTGCAAGGCCTACGGGGAGCAGGTGGTGGTGCGGGGCTTCTCCACCCGCATCCTGCGGGGGGACAAGATCGGCCTGATCGGTCCCAATGGGGCCGGCAAGACCACCCTGCTGCGCCTGATCCTGGGGGAACTGGCGCCGGACAGCGGCCAGGTGCGCCGGGGCACCAAAATGGAAGTGGCCTATTTCGACCAGTTCCGGACCCAGCTGGACCCGGAAGCCAGCCTGGCCCAGGTGATTTCTCCCGGTTCCGACTACGTGGAGATCGGCGGCGCCCGCAAGCACGTGATCGGTTACCTGGAGGACTTCCTGTTCGCCCCGGAGCGGGCCCGTTCCCCGGTCAAGTCCCTGTCCGGGGGCGAACGCAACCGCCTGCTCCTGGCCCGGCTGTTTGCCCGGCCCGCCAACGTGCTGGTACTCGATGAACCCACCAATGATCTGGATGTGGAGACCCTGGAGCTCCTGGAGCAGTTGCTCCAGGATTACGACGGCACCCTGTTCCTGGTGAGCCACGACCGGGCCTTCCTGGACAATGTGGTGACCCAGACCCTGGCGGCGGAGGGGGATGGCAGCTGGCGCGAATATGCGGGCGGCTACAGCGACTGGGCGGCCTACAAGGCCGGCCTGGAAGCGGCCCAGAAACAGCAGGTTCGGGAAACCGAGGCCAGGAAGGTGGCGGCCAGCGGGGCGAAGAAGGCGGAGCCGGCCAAGCCCCGGGGCGACCGTCTGAGCTGGAAGGAGCAGCGGGAGCTGGAGGCCCTGCCGGAGCGCATCACCGCCCTGGAGGCGGAACAGGCCAGCCTGACGGCCCGTCTGGAAGACCCTGGCCTGTATCAGCGGGAGCCGGAGGCGGCGCGCCAGGCGGCCGAGCGCCTGGCGGCCATCGACGAGGAATTGCTGGAATTGCTGGAGCGGTGGGAGGTCCTGGAGGCCAAGGCCGCCCCCTGATTTTCCCGGGAGGCCTTCAAACGGGCTGGAACAGCCGCTGCTGGCCGGCCATGCGGATGGCCTCGATGCCCGGGTGGCGGATGCGCCGGTCGGCGGAGATGGCAAAGAACTGGTCCCGCACCGCATCGATGGGGCCCAGGCACACGGCGTCGTAGCGTCGGGCCAGGTCCTGGGTGAGCGGGGTCTGGGCCGGGAACACGCCCAGGCCAGTGGCCCCGAAGGTGTCCAGAAGGGCGGTATCCTCGAATTCGGCCAGGACCTGGGGGCGGATGCCATGGGTTTCGAACCACTGGTCCAGGCTGGCCCGCACCGCCGCGTTGCGGGCGGGCAGCAGGAAAGGCGCCCCGTCCAGGCTCTGGGGGAAGCCTTCCCGGTAGCGTTCGGCCAGGGCTGCGGTGGCATAGAAGCTCAGATCGGTCTCACCCAGGGGATGGCTGAACAGGCGCAGGCTCATGCCCGGACCCACCGGGCGGTCGGCGAGGATCACGTCCAGTTTGTGGATCGCCAGATCGGCCAGCAGGGTTTCGAACTTGCCCTCGTGGCAGATCAGCCGCACCCGTTCCGGCAGATGCAGCACCGGTTCCAGCAGGTGATGGGCCACCAGTTTGGGAACCACATCGGTGATACCCACCGTGAGGCGCAGCACGGGTTCGTTGCCGGCGCTCTTGAGGGAGTCCCACAGCTGTTCACCGAGCAGGAAGATTTCGTCGGCGTAGCGCAGGGCGGTCCGTCCGGCTTCCGTGGGAATCAATTTGCGCCCCTGGAGGTCAAACAGCGTGGTGCCGATGGATTGCTCCAGCTGGCTCAGCTGGGCGCTGATGGTCTGGGGCGTGAGTCCCAGCTGCTCCGCGGCCCGGGCCAGGCTGCCGGCCTTGGCCACCATCCAGTAGTAATAGAGGTGGCGATAGTTGAGACGGCTCTCTTCGATGTTCGCTTTTTTCGAATTCATGATCCTATTCTCTATGGTTTTTGTGATTGTGCAAAGGCAGTTACACTGCCCGCGTCTATAACTAAAGGAGGTTCCCCATGAGCCTGAATGATCGTTCCTACATGTCCGGCCAGGTCCTGACCCAAGGTAATGTGGGTATGCAGGCCTCTGCCGAATCCCGCAAGGTGCTGCGCAATACTTACATGCTGCTGGCCATGACCCTGGCCTTCAGCGGCGTGGTGGCTGGCGTCAGCGCTGCCCTGGGCCTGCCCCATCCGGGCCTGATCCTGACCCTGGTGGGCTATTTCGGCCTGCTCTTCGCCGTCACCAAGTTCCGTGACAGCGCCCTGGGGGTGGGGCTGGTGTTCGCCCTGACCGGTTTCATGGGCTACACCCTGGGACCCATCATTGGCCGTTACCTGGCGTTGCCCAACGGCGGCGACATCGTGACCATGGCCATGGCCGGTACCGCAGTGATCTTCTTCAGCATGTCGGCCATTGCCCTGACTTCCAAGCGGGACTTCAGCTTCCTGGGCAATTTCCTCATGGTGGGCATCATCGTGGCCTTCCTGGCAGGTCTGGCGGCGGTGTTCTTCCAGATGCCCGTGCTCTCCCTGGTGGTGTCGGCTGCCTTCGTCCTGCTCATGTCCGGCCTGATCCTCTACGAGACCAACGCCATCCTCCAGGGGGGCGAGACCAACTACGTGATGGCCACCGTCTCCCTGTACGTGAGCATCTACAACCTGTTTACCAGCCTGCTGCACCTGCTGGGGGTATTCGGCGGCGACGACTGATCCTCGTCCATGGCCGGGCAAGGGGCGGAATCCTGAAAAGGGATTCCGCCTTTTTTATGCTTTCTTAACGGCAGCTCCCGGATTCTTAGCACGATCTTTAGCCTGCTTCTCCCAGGATGGCGGTCCCCGGCAAGGCCGGACCGTTTTCATCGACTGCCGGAGGGCGCATGCAATATCGACACGTGCTGCGTGTCCTGGGACTGTTTCTCGTGGTTTTCAGCTTCACCCTGTTGCCGCCCTGGCTGCTGGCGCTCTGGGCCGGGGATGGGGAGCAGCAGCCTTTCCTGTTCGCCTTCGTGCTGATCCTGGGGCTGGGTGCCATGCTGTGGCTGCCCGTGCGCCAGTACCGGGGCAATCTGCGCACCCGGGATGGCTTCGTGATCGCCACGGCCTTCTGGGTGCTGGTGGCCCTGGCCGGGGCGCTGCCCCTGATGCTGGCCACCTCGCCCCACATGGACTTCACCGATGCCATGTTCGAGAGCATGTCGGGGCTGACCACCACGGGCGCCACGGTGCTGAGCGGGATAGACGAACTGCCCCTGTCCATCCGCTATTACCGGCAGCAGCTCAACTGGCTGGGCGGGATGGGCATCGTGGTGCTGGTGGTGGCCATCCTGCCGGCCCTGGGGATCGGCGGCATGCAGTTGTACCGGGCCGAGACCCCCGGGCCCATCAAGGATGCCAAGCTGACGCCGCGCATCGCCGACACCGCCAAATCCCTCTGGTACATCTATGTGGGGCTGACCCTGCTCTGCGCCCTGGCTTACTGGTGGGGCGGGATGTCGGCCTTCGACGCCATCTGCCACAGCTTTGCCACCATCTCCACCGGCGGCTTTTCCACCCATGATGCGAGCATGGGGCATTTC
>JAJTBM010000477.1 GCA_021286885.1 Rhodocyclales bacterium | reverse complement strand
CCCGGTTCGAGGCCCACCACGGCATCAAGTATTCGGCGGCAGCCCTGTCCTCGGCAGTGGAACTCTCGGCCCGTTACATCACCGACCGCCACCTGCCGGACAAGGCCATCGACGTGATCGACGAGGCCGGCGCCGCCCAGCGCATCCTGCCCAAGTCCCGCCAGAAGAAGCTGATCGGCAAGGCCGAGATCGAGGAGATCGTCGCCAAGATCGCCCGCATCCCGCCACGCACGGTGTCCAACGACGACCGGGCCGCCCTCAAGACCCTGGAGCGCGACCTCAAGAACGTGGTGTTTGGTCAGGATCTGGCCATCGATGCCCTGGCCAAGGCCATCAAGATGACCCGCTCGGGCCTGGGCAACCCCCACAAGCCCATCGGCTCCTTCCTGTTCAGCGGCCCCACCGGCGTCGGCAAGACCGAAGTGGCCCGCCAGCTGGCTTACATCCTGGGCATCGAACTGGTGCGCTTCGACATGTCCGAGTACATGGAGCGTCACGCCGTGTCCCGCCTGATCGGTGCGCCCCCGGGCTACGTGGGCTTCGATCAGGGCGGCCTGCTGACCGAACAGGTCAACAAGAAGCCCCATTGCGTGCTGCTGCTGGATGAAATCGAGAAGGCCCACCCGGACATCTACAACATCCTGCTGCAGGTGATGGATCACGGCACCCTGACCGACAACAACGGGCGCCAGACCGACTTCCGCAACACCATCATCATCATGACCACCAACGCGGGCGCCGAAACCATGCAGAAGGCCGTCATCGGCTTCTCGGCCAAGCGCGAAGTGGGTGATGAAATGGCCGAAATCAAGCGGATGTTCTCCCCCGAGTTCCGCAACCGCCTGGACGCCACCATCTCGTTCAAGGCGCTGGATTCGGAGATCATCGCCCGCGTGGTCGACAAGTTCCTGATGCAGCTCGAAGCCCAGCTCCACGAGAAGAAGGTGGAGGCCCACTTCACCGACAAGCTCAAGACTTGGCTGGGCGAGAAGGGTTTCGACCCGCTCATGGGCGCCCGCCCCATGGCCCGCCTGATCCAGGACACCATCCGCGCCGGCCTGGCCGACGAGTTGCTGTTCGGTCGGCTCTCCAACGGCGGCAGCGTCACCATCGACCTGGACGACGAAGGCAAGGTCAAGCTGGTGTTCGAGGAAATGGCAGAAGCTGCGGTATAGTTTTTGCACAGCCTCAGACCCAAACCCGAAACGGGCGGCCCTGGCCGCCCGTTTTTTTGTGCTCCGGGCTTCCGATAATCCATAACGATCAACAACGCTGGAGATATTCATGGAATTCCAAACCACCGATCTGTGCGACGCCAACGAAGGCAAGGTGCGCGCCGTTGCCCCCATGTTCCGCAGCTATGGCGGCAAGACCCGCTTTGCCGGCCCGATCCGTACCCTCAAGGTTTTTGAGGACAACGCCCTGGTGCGCTCCACCCTGGACACCCCGGGCAATGGCGCCGTGCTGGTGGTGGATGCGGGCGGCTCCCTGCGCTGTGCGATGCTGGGCGACCAGCTCGGCCTGCTCGGTGTCAAAAACGGCTGGGCGGGCGTGATCATGTACGGCTGCATCCGCGACTCCGGCCCCCTCGCCCGCATGGATCTCGGCGTCTTCGCCCTCGGCACCCATCCCATGAAGAGCGTCAAGAAGGGCGCCGGCGATCTGGACATCCCCGTCACCTTCGGCGGCGTCACCTTCGTGCCCGGCCAATATCTGTACGCCGATGAAGATGGTGTGATCGTCTCCGAAGCCCCCTTGCTGTAAACCCCGATTGCCTCCACCCGCCCTTTTCTGGGCGGGTCCGGGCCCCTCCGGCCCACCTTTCCCCCTGCTCATCACGCCTGTTGCAACCGCCTTAGGGCGGTTTTTGTGCTGTGCATCCCTCTTGCATTTCACAATTGAACACAGCGTTTCACAATGCAAAACAAAAAACGCAAGCACCTGAAATACAAAAGAAATTTATTTCTTATATCTTATATAAGACCTGTTGCTGCCATGCGGAAACAGTCCTATACTTTCTCTCACTGATCGGCCAGTTTGAGAGCGCTCCAAGAGCTCCGGCAGACCGACACCCGAACTTCTCCACCTTACTTGTTTGAAGGAACTGCTATGTCTCTGACTCGCGAACAGCAAATCGCCGCTCTGGAAAAAGACTGGGCCGAAAACCCCCGTTGGAAGGGTGTCAAGCGCGGTTACACCGCCGCTGACGTGGTGCGTCTGCGTGGCAGCCTGCAACCCGAGTACACCCTGGCCCAACGCGGCGCCAAGGTGCTGTGGGACAAGGTCAACGGTGGCGCCAAGAAGGGCTACGTGAATGCTTTCGGCGCCATCACCGCCGGTCAAGCCATGCAACAGGCCAAGGCTGGCCTGGAAGCCGTGTATCTGTCTGGCTGGCAAGTCGCCGCCGACGGCAACACCTCCGAAACCATGTACCCGGACCAGTCGCTGTACGCCTACGACTCCGTCCCGACCATG
>JAJTBM010000476.1 GCA_021286885.1 Rhodocyclales bacterium | reverse complement strand
GAGGCGTCGTGGGGGACGTCATGGGGGCATCCTCGGCTCAGGCGTGGCCGCCCAGATAGGCGGCGACCACGGCGGGGTTGTTGCGGATCTCGGTAGCGCTGCCTTCGGCCAGCTTGCGGCCATAGTCCAGCACCAGAATGCGGTCGGAGAGGTTCATCACCATCTTCATGTCGTGCTCCACCAGCACCACGGTGGTGCCGCTGTCGGCAATGCGCCGGATCAGCCGGTCCACCTCCAGGGTTTCGGTGGGGTTGAGGCCGGCGGCGGGCTCGTCCAGAAAGATCAGGCGCGGCTGCATGGCCAGGGCGCGGGCAATCTCCAGGCGCTTGAGGGCGCCGTAGGGCATGCTGTCGGCCCGGGCCCCGGTGTAGGCTTCCAGGCCCACATAGGCCATCAGCCCGGCCGCTTCGTCGCGCAATGCTTCATCCCGCCGGGCCAGGCCGGGCAGGCGCAGGGCGGCCTTGAGCAGATTGCGATCCAGGCGCAGGTGGGCGCCCACCATCACGTTTTCCAGGGCGCTCATGTTCATGCACACCTGGAGGTTCTGGAAGGTGCGGGCCACCCCGCGCCGGGCCAGCAGATCAGGGCTCTTGCCGGCAATGGATTCGCCCCGCAGCCGGATATCCCCATGGGTGGGGCGATACACCCCGGTAATCAGGTTGAACAGGGTGGTCTTGCCCGCCCCGTTGGGGCCGATCACCGAATACACCACCCCCTCGGGGATGCTGAAGCTCACATCCTGTACGGCCTTCACGCCGCCAAAGTGGATGGACAGGTTTTGCACATCAAGCAGGGCCATGCTCATTCCCCCTTGCCGAAACGGGCCGCCAGGGTGGGCACGAGGCCCCGGGGCATGAAGATCATCGAGAGCATCAGAATCAGCCCGAAAGCCACGGTTTCCCAGCCCTCGAAGGTGGCCAGGGCCTGGGGCAGGGCGGTGAGTAGCACGGCACCCAGCACCGAGCCATACACCGAAGCCATCCCGCCGATCACCACCATGGTCACCAGTTCGATGGAGTGGAAGAAATCCGCCAGATTGGGGGTCACGAAGCCCACGTAATGGGCGGTCACGCTGCCCATCAGGCTGGCAAACATGGCCGACATCACGAAGATCGCCATCTTGTACCGGGCCACATCCACCCCCACCACCCGGGAGGCGACCTCCGAGCCATGCAGGGCGCGCAGGGCCCGGCCAAAGGGCGAGTCGATCAGGTTGAGGGAAGCCCACACGCTCAGGGCCAGCAGCCCGGCCACCACCCAGTACCATTGACGGTCGGTGCTCAGCTCCAGGCCCAGCAGGGCGAAGGGCGGGACGGGCATTCCGTCGGGCCCGCCCGTCCAGGCGGCCTCATTGCGCACCGTGATGCTGATGATGATCCCCAGCCCCAGGGTGGCCATGGCCAGATAATGGCCCTTGAGCCGGAAGATCGGGCGCGCCAGCAGGGCCGCCAGCAGCCCGGCCCCCAGGGCGCCAGCTCCCATGGCCAGCACCGGATGCCAGCCCAGATGGGTGGGCAGCACCGCCGAGGCATAGGCCCCTATCCCCAGAAAACCCGCGTGGCCCAGGCTGATCTGGCCGGCAAAGCCCATCAGCAGATTGAGCCCCAGCACGATCACCGCGTTGATCCCCATCCGGATCACCAGATCCAGATAAAAGCTGTTGGGCAGCACCCAGGGCAGGATGCCCAGCACGGCCATCAGCACCCCCAACCCGGCCAGGGGGCGGCGGCTCCGGGGGCGGGAGGCTACGTTAGGGGCTGTGCCAGGGGCCGCAGCCTTGGGCATGTCTGGTAGCTTCATTGCACTATCCCTGCTGTTCATGGCTTACACCCGGTCTGTGCTCCGGGCGCCAAACAGGCCCCGGGGCATGAAAAACAGGATGAACAGGATCAGCCCGAAGGGCATCGCATCCTTGTAGGCCGACGAGACATAGCCGGCGCCCATGGCTTCCAGCACGCCCACCAGCAGCCCGCCCACCACGGCTCCCAGCCCGTTGCCCAGCCCGCCCACCACGGCGGCCACAAAGCCCTTGAGGCCGAGCATGATCCCCACGTCGTAGGAGGTGAGGGTGATGGGCGTCACCAGAATCCCACCCACCGCCCCCAGGGCCGCCGACAGGGCAAAGCTCACAAACAGCACCCGGCTGGTGTTGATCCCCACCAGCTGGGCCGCCAGCCCGTTGCAGGCGGTGGCCAGCATGGCCTTGCCCCCCAGGGTGCGGTTGAAGAAGTACCACAGGGCGGCCACCACCAGCCCGGTGACGCCCAGCACCCACAGGCTCTGGGGCATCAGGGTGGCCCCCAGCACCTCGATGGGGGTTTCGCCCGAGAAGGCCGGCAGGCTATGGGTGGCCTTGCCCAGCCACACCTGCACCAGCCCCCGGATCACCAGCGAAGCGCCAATGGTGATGATGATGAGGGTGACCGTCTCGGCACCCTTGACCGGCTCAATGGCCAGCTTTTCTACCAGCACCCCCACCAC
>JAJTBM010000475.1 GCA_021286885.1 Rhodocyclales bacterium | reverse complement strand
GCCTGGGTGCAGACTTACTGGAATTGCCAGGTGCTGTCCCCCCCGGAGCTGGAGGCCTGGCTGGCCGCCCGGGGGGCGATGGCGCCAGCCGGGGTGGGGGCGCTGCGGGCCGGGCTGGAGGAGTCCGCCTACCGGGCCGCCCTGGGGCGGATCCAGAATTACATCCGGGCCGGCGACTGTTACCAGATCAATTTCACCTTTCCCCTGGAATTTCAGGCCTATGGCACCCCCCTGGACCTTTACCGGCGCCTGCGGACCCGCCAGCCGGTGCGCTACGGGGGCCTGGTGCAGGCACCGGAAGGCAGCGTCATTTCCCTCTCTCCGGAACTGTTCCTGCATCGCCAGGGGGAGCATCTGCTGACCCGGCCCATGAAAGGCACGGCGCCCCGTTCCCCGGATGCCGGCGCGGACCGGCTGGCGGCCCAGGCCCTGGCGGCATCCGCCAAGAACCGGGCGGAGAACCTGATGATCGTGGACCTGCTGCGCAATGACCTGGGGCGGCTGGCCCGGCCCGGCAGTGTGGCCGTGACCTCCCTGTTTGCCGTGGAAAGCTACCCCACCGTGCATCAGATGGTCTCCCAGGTGGAGGCGGAGGTGGAGGGCGGGGACGACTTCGCCCTGCTGCAGGCCCTGTTTCCCTGTGGTTCCATCACCGGGGCTCCCAAGGTCCGGGCCATGCAGATCATCCGGGAGCTTGAACAGGGTCCCCGGGGCATTTACACCGGAGCCCTGGGCTGGCGCTCGCCGGCTGGGGAGCTGCGTCTCAACGTGGCCATTCGCACTCTGGAGATCGATGCCCGGGGCCGGGGCCGCATGGGGGTGGGCAGCGGCATTGTGGCGGATTCCGAAGCCGGGGCCGAATGGCAGGAGTGCCTGCTCAAGGGGCGTTTTCTCACGGACCTGGATCCGGGGCTGGAACTGATCGAAACCCTGCGCCTGGAAGTACTCTCGGGTCAGCCTCGTTATCCCCGGCTGGCCGGGCATCTGCAACGTATGGCCTGCTCGGCGGCCTGGCTGGGCTTTCCCTGGAGCGAGGCAGCGATGCGGGCTGCCTTGGACCTGGGCGATCTGGCCGACGGCCTGTACCGGGTGCGCCTGAGCCTGGGCAAGGCCGGGGTCTTCAGCGTCCGCTGTCAGCCTTTGGGGCCCGAGCCGGGGGGCGAACACCTGCTCCTCCTGGCGGAGCCCCGCATCGATGCCGACGACCCCTTGCGGCGCCACAAGACCACGGCGCGCAGCCTGTATGACCAGGCCCTGGCCCGGGTGGCGGAGCGCCCGGAGGTGTTCGACGTGCTGTTCCTGAACGAGCAGGGCCGGGTGGCCGAAGGGGCGCGCAGCAACGTCTTTGCCCGCATCGATGGCGAGTGGCTGACGCCGCCCCTGGAGTCGGGCGCCTTGCCCGGGGTATTCCGGGCGGAAATGCTGGCGGCGGGCCTGGCTCGGGAGGCAGAGCTCAGCCTGGCGGACCTGCGCCGGGCGGAGGAAATCCGCTGCGGCAATGCCTTGCGGGGCTGGATTCAGGTGGCCTTGGTGGAAGTTGCGCCTTGAGAAGTTAGCGCCTGGAGGTAGTGGCAAAAGAAACGGGCCGCGCTCCCCATCGGGAGGCGGCCCGTTTTGTCGGGGCGGGAAAATCAGCCCAGCTTGGCGAGCTGGGGCTTGAGCTTGCCCAGGGTGGCCAGGGCGGCTTCCATGCGTTCCTTTTCCTGGGCCACCACGGCAGCGGGAGCCCGGGCCACGAAGCTTTCGTTGTCCAGCTTGCCCTTGGCCAGGGCCACCTGTTTTTCCAGCTTCTCGATTTCCTTGGCCAGGCGTTCCTTTTCGGCGGCCACGTCGATCTCCACCACCAGCATCAGCCGGGTTTCGCCCACCACGGCTACGGGGGCCAGGGCGTCGGCGGGAATCTCGTCCACGAAGCTGATCTCGGAGAGCTTGGCCAGGGCCTGCAGGATGGGGGCGAATTCCTTCAGCTCCCCCGTGTCGCCAGCCACGATCATGGGCGTGCGCATGGAATCGGAAACTTTCATTTCGCCCCGCAGGTTGCGGCAGGCGGAAACGTAGGTCTTGAGGCGCTCCATCTTGGCTTCAGAGTCCTCGTCCACTTTCTTCAGGTCGGCGGCCGGGTAGGGGGCGAGCATGATGGAGTCGCCGGTTTTACGGCCGGCGATCGGGGCCACGGTCTGCCAGAGTTCCTCGGTGATGAAGGGGATCACTGGGTGGGCCAGGCGCAGCAGGGCTTCCAGGGTGCGCACCAGGGTGCGGCGGGCGCCCCGGGCGGCGGCCTCGTCGGCGCCGGCCATTTCCACCTTGGCCACTTCCAGGTACCAGTCGCAGAACTCGTCCCAGATGAAGTGGTAGAGGGCCTGGGACAGCAGGTCGAAGCGGTATTCGGTGAAGTGCTGGGCCACCTCGGCTTCCAGCTTCTGCAGGCGGCTGACGATCCAGCGGTCGGCGAAGGAGAATTCCAGCGGACCGTTGCCACCGC
>JAJTBM010000474.1 GCA_021286885.1 Rhodocyclales bacterium | reverse complement strand
GTGCGCCAGGAGATCGTGCTCTTCATCATGGGCGGCCTCTTCGTGGCCGAGGCCCTGTCGGTGATGGTGCAGGTGCTGTACTTCAAGTACACCGGCGGCAAGCGCATCTTCCGGATGGCGCCGCTGCATCACCACTATGAGCTGGGCGGCTGGAAGGAGACCCAGGTGGTGGTCCGCTTCTGGATCATCACCATCATGCTGGTGCTGTTTGGTCTGTCCACCCTCAAGCTGCGCTAAGAACCATCATGGCTGACATGCAAACCCTGGTACTGGGGCTGGGCGAATCCGGCCTGGCGATGGTGCGCTGGCTGGCCCGGCAGGGCGTGCCCCTGCGGGTTGCCGATAGCCGCACCCAGCCTCCCGGCCTCGACAAGCTGGCCCGGCTCGCCCCGGCTGCCCAGGTTCAGACGGGCCCGTTCAGCCTGGATCTGCTTGAAGGCGTTGGGCGGATTGCGATCAGTCCGGGTATCGACCCGCGTCAGCCCTTGATTGATACCGCCCGTGCCCGGGGCATCCCGGTGGTGGGTGAAATGGATTTGCTGGTGGACGCGCTGGTCACCCTGGGCTTGCGAGCCCAGACGCGCATCCTGGCCATCACCGGCACCAACGGCAAGACCACCACCACCACCCTGGTGGGTGCGATGCTGCAGCACGCGGGCCTGGATGCGGTAGTGGCGGGCAACATCAGCCCGGCCGCCTTGGATGTGCTGGTGGACCGGCTGGAAGCCGATCAGCCGCCCCCGGCCGCCTGGGTGCTGGAGCTCTCCAGCTTCCAGTTGGAAACCGCGCCGCCCCTGGCACCGGATTCTGCCGTGGTGCTCAACGTGACCGACGATCACCTGGATCGCTACGCTGACCTGGATGCCTACGCCGCCACCAAGGCGGCCATCTACAAGAATGCTCGGGTTGCTGTGCTCAATCGCCAAGATGCCCGGGTGCAAGCCATGGTGCCGGCTGCCCAGGCCTGGAGCTTTGGGCTGGATGCGCCCCTGGGGGCCCGGGGTTACGGCTTGGCGTTGCATGGGGGCGAAGTCTGGCTGTTCCGGGGCGATGAGCCCCTGATGCCCCGCGCAGCGCTGCCGCTGGCGGGTCAGCACAATGTGGCCAACGCCCTGGCTGCCCTGGCCCTGGCCGAAGGCGCCGGGATAGATCGGGCACCGCTCCTGGAAACCCTCAAAACCTTCCGGGGCCTGCCCCATCGGGTGGAGCTGGTCGGGGTGCGCGAGGACGGGCTGCAGTTTTTTGATGATTCCAAGGGCACCAATGTGGGCGCCACCGTGGCCGCCCTCGAAGGGCTCGGTCGTCCGGTGGTGCTGATTGCCGGCGGTGATGGCAAGGGCCAGGATTTTTCGCCCCTGCGGGAAGTGTTCGCCGCCCATACCCGCGCTGTGGTGCTGATCGGGCGCGATGCGCCCCTGATCGAAGCTGCGGTGCAGGGCTGCGGTGTGCCCCTGGTGCACGCGTCTGACATGGATCAGGCCGTGGCCCGGGCCGTGGCCCTGGCTGAAGTGGGGGACGTGGTGATGTTGTCCCCGGCCTGCGCCAGCATGGACATGTTCCGCAACTACGCCCACCGGGCCGAAGTGTTCGTGAATGCCCTGCTGGCTTTGCCCGGAGTGCGTCGTCCATGAAGGCAATCGAACAGGCCCTGGGCTGGCTGAGGCACCGTGCAGGTGCAGCGGATGGTGCCCCAGCGCCGCGCCTGGGCCAGCCCCGTGAGCTGGATCTCCTGGTGCTTTGGTCGGCAGGAGCCTTGCTGTTGATGGGCTTGGTGATGGTGTTTTCCGCATCCATCGCCACCGCTGAGGGCAGCCGCGTCTTTGGCAATCAGCCCGCTTACTTTTTGATTCGCCACGCGGTGTTTCTGGCGGTGGGGCTGATCGCGGGCATCATGGTGTTTCAGGTCCCGGTACGGGCCTGGCAGGAAATGGCGCCCTGGTTGTTCATCGCCGGGGTCGTGTTGCTGCTGGTGGTGTTGATTCCCCATGTGGGGCGGGATGTGAACGGGGCTCGGCGCTGGCTTCCCCTGGGGGTGGTGAACCTGCAGCCGTCACCACCCGCAAGCTGCCCTATATGCACAGTTTCAAGCGTGGTTTTGCGCCCCTCGCCAGCGTGATTCTGTTTGTGGGTTTTCTGCTGCTCAAGGAGCCGGACTTTGGCGCCTTTGTGGTGATCTGCTCGATTGCGTTCGGCATCCTGTTCCTGGGGGGCATGAATGGTCGGCTGTTCATGTTGCTGGCAGTGGTGGCCACCATCGGTTTCATTGGCCTGATCACCTTTTCCGAATATCGGCGCCAGCGGATTCTGGGCTTCATGGATCCCTGGAGCGACCCCCTCGGCAAGGGCTACCAGCTCTCCCATGCCTTGATCGCCTTCGGGCGCGGTGAATGGTTTGGCGTGGGTCTGGGCGGCAGCATCGAAAAGCTGTTCTACCTGCCCGAGGCCCATACCGACTTTCTGCTGGCCGTGATTGCCGAAGAGC
>JAJTBM010000473.1 GCA_021286885.1 Rhodocyclales bacterium | reverse complement strand
GTTGAAGTGCTTGATCACATCCTGGAGGGCGAGGCCCACCGGGTGCTGGGGCTGGCCTTCAAATACCAGACGCACTTGGTTGCGCCACCACTCCAGCTTGGCCTGGGCCACCTGAACGTCGTGGCATTCGTCCACCACGTCGTCCACCTCCCGGCAGAAGGCATACAGGGCGGTAATGGCCTGGCGCCGCTCGGGGGGCAGGAACAAGAAACTGTAGTAGAAGCTGGAGCCGCTGGAGGCGGCCTTTTCCTGGCAGTAGGCGTGGGGATCACTCATGGGGGCAGATCACACAGCAAATCACAGCGTATCAATGGGTCAGGGCGCGCCACAGCAGGCGCACCCAGTCGGTTTTGCGAAGCACAGGCCGGTGCCGAAACACGTCGTGGCCCACGGCTTCGATCTTGTCGAGAATGGCGAGGCCGCCCTGGACCACCAGCCGCAGCTCCCAGCCCAGCCGGCCCGGGAGGGCGCGGGCCAGGGGGGCGCCTTCCCGCATCATCGCCCGTGCCCGTTGCACTTCGAAGTCGAGCAGGGCGATGAAGGCGGGGGTGGCCTCACCGGCGGCAATGCAGGCTTCATCCACGCCGAAGCGGGCCATGCTGTCCTGGGGCAGGTAGATGCGATCTTTTTGCCAGTCGATGCCCACGTCCTGCCAGAAATTGATGAGCTGCAGGCTGGTGCAGATCAGGTCGGCGCGGCGCAGGTTGTCGGGGCTGGCCTCCTGGTAGAGATGCAGCAGCAGGCGCCCCACCGGGTTGGCGGAGCGGCGGCAGTAGTCGCACAGCTCGGGGAAGTCTGCGTAGCGCTTCTTGACCACATCCTGGCTGAAGGCATCGAGCAGGTCGTCAAACAGCTGGAGCGGCAGGCCATGGGCCGCCACATGGGGCGCGAGACGTGCAAACAAAGGCCCCAGCTCGGGGTCGGCCACCGCTTCACCCCGCCCCATGGCGGCAAGGCCCTGGCGGTAGTCGGCGAGGCGGGCGAGGCGGGCAGCGGGAAGGGCGTCGCCCTCATCGGCCACATCATCGGCCCCCCGGGCAAAGGCGTAAATGGCCTCGACCGGCGGCCGCAAACGGGCGGGCAGCAGGACGGAGGCCACAGGAAAGTTCTCGTAATGGTCGACGGGCATGGGGCCGGGAGTATACCTTGCCCGTCCCCCGCCCGGGTTTCGGGAACTGGGGCCGGTTTTAGGCTTCTTAAGGCTGCCATGCTAGAAATCCAGTCTCTTTGCCGCGAATTCAAGGGGCGCAGTGTGCTGCGCGGCCTCAATTTGCGCCTCCAGCCCGGTGAATACCTGGCCATTGTGGGGGAATCGGGGGTGGGCAAGTCCACCCTGCTCAATCTGATCGCCGGCCTCGACCGCCCCGACGGGGGCCGGCTGCGCCTCGATGGTGCCGATTACGCCGGCCTCGATGAAACCGCCTTGACCCACCTGCGCCGGGACAAGCTGGGCTTTGTGTTCCAGGCCTTTCATGTGCTGCCCCATCTGAGCGTGCTGCACAACGTGGCCCTGCCCCTGTGGCTCCAGGGCCAGGACGGTGCGGCTGCCGAAGCGCCCGCCCAGGCGCTGCTGGAAGCGGTGGGCCTGGGCGCCCGGGCCCACAGCAGCCCCCGCGAACTCTCGGGCGGCGAGCTGCAGCGGGTGGCCATCGCCCGCGCCCTGGTGCATCGCCCCCGGCTGGTGCTGGCCGACGAGCCCACCGGCAATCTTGACCCGGCCAACGCCGCCCGGGTGCTGGCCCTGTTGGGCGAGCGCATCCGCAGCGCAGGGGCCATGGGCATTCTGGTGACCCATTCCCTCGAAGCCGCTGCCAGCGCCGACCGCATCCTGCGCCTGGGCCCCGAGGGCTGGCTGCCATGAGGCAGGGTTTCAGGGCCGCGCTGGGGCTGGCGCCGGTGTTTTTGGGGGCCCTGGCGCGGCGTCGGGTGGCCAGCGTGCTGTCCTTGGTGGCGATCATGCTGGGCGTGGCCCTGGGGATGGGCGTCCAGCTCATCCATAACGCCGCCCTGGCCGAGTTTGATCGGGGCATGCGCAGCCTCGAAGGGCAGGCGGATCTGCAGGTGCTGGGCCCCCAGGAGGGTTTCAGCGAGTTGGTGTATGCCACCCTGGCCGCCCAGCCCGAAGTGGCCCAGGCCAGCCCGGTACTCAGCCTGAATCTGGCCCTGTCCGGCGGGCGCCTTACCCTGCTGGGGCTGGATATTTTTACCCTGCCCGAACGCACCCCCAGCCTCATCCCCCAGCCCCATCCGGGGCAAGACCGGCTGCGCTGGCTGGATGAGGATGCCCTGTTCCTGAGCAGCAGCGCCCGCCAACTGCTCCAGGCCCAGGCGGGGGCGCCGCTGGAATTGCCCCTGGCCGGCCAGCCCACCCGCTGGCAGTGGGCCGGCAGCCTGCCCGGTGTTGAAGTGGGACAGGCGGTGGCGGGGGTGGATCTTGCCGCGCTCCAGCAGCGCGCTGGTCTGCTGGGTAAGCTCAGCCGGGTG
>JAJTBM010000472.1 GCA_021286885.1 Rhodocyclales bacterium | reverse complement strand
TTGGAGACTTCCTCGCCCCAGCCGCACAGGTGATCCACCAGCTGCTCCTTGCTCACCAGACGCCCGGCACGCAGCAGCAGCACTTCCAGCAGGCCGATTTCGCGGGCCGACAGATCCAGCACCTGCCCATCCACCTTCACCACCCGGTCGGCCTGGTCGTAGGTGAGGCGGGCAAACTCGATGCAGCGGGCCTGGCCGGTGCCGCGCCGGGTGAGGGCCCGCACCCGGGCCTCCAGCTCAGGCAACGCAAAGGGCTTGGTCAGGTAATCGTCGGCCCCGGCATCCAGGCCTCGCACCCGGTCTTCGATCCCATCCTGGGCGGTGAGGATCAGCACCGGCACGGTGCATTTGCGCGCCCGCAAGCGGCGCAGCACCTCGATGCCCGACAGCTTGGGCAGGCCCAGGTCGAGGATCAGCAGATCAAAAGTCTGGCCCAGCAAGGCGGCGTCAGCCTCGGCGCCGTTGGGTACATGATCGATGGCGTAGCCGGCCTTTTTGAGGGCGCGGGCGAGGCCATCGGCAATGATCAGGTCGTCTTCTGCCAACAGGATGCGCATGGATTCGGAAGCACGAAAATGTAAGTTCGAAGTAAGCGGTTTGTGCTAAGGTCGCCCCGCTGTTCTCCTTTTACCGGTCTTGGGGGCGCCCTCGGTCTGGCCGTACGACGCCCTGGGGGCACTGGCCAGCATCTGCCCCAGTCCCCCACCGCCTTTTTGTGCAGCATCTCCCCGCCCCCGCCTGACGACTCCGTCAGCATGGCCCGGACAAGGCGCCGCCCTGGCCCATCCCGCGCCCTACCCACAGACGCAAAATTGCAGGAAAACTGCAAAACGATGTTCCAGACAAGTTTCCGAGTCTAGCACAGGCACCCACGCATGACGCCCGCACGCCCATCCGGCCCGCCCATGCAAAAGGGCGCCCGCAGGCGCCCTTGCACGAACCTGCCGCAACGCGGCCCGGCTCAGTTACGGATCAGGTGATCGAAGGCCGACAAAGACGCCTTGGCCCCTTCGCCCATCGCAATGATGATCTGCTTGTAAGGCACGGTGGTCACATCACCAGCCGCAAACACGCCCGGCACCGAGGTACGCCCGTGGCTATCCACCACGATCTCGCCCCGGGGGCTGAGTTCGACCGTGCCCTTGAGCCAGCCGGTGTTGGGCAGCAGCCCGATCTGCACGAAGATACCTGACAGTTCCAGCTGACGGCTCTCACCGCTGGCCCGGTCAGTGTAGGTGAGGCCCGTGACCTTCTGGCCGTCGCCATTCACCGCCGTGGTCTGGGCATTCACGATGATGTTCACGTTGGGCAGGCTTTCGAGCTTCTTGACCAGCACCGCATCGGCGCGCAGCTTGGTGTCAAACTCCAGCAGGGTCACATGGGACACCACGCCCGCCAGGTCGATGGCCGCCTCCACCCCGGAGTTGCCCCCGCCAATCACCGCCACCTTCTTGCCCTTGAACAAGGGGCCGTCGCAGTGGGGGCAGTAGGTAACGCCCTTGGTCCGGTACTCGGTTTCGCCCGGAACGTTCATGTTGCGCCAGCTGGCGCCGGTGGAGAGGATCACGGTTTTCGCCTTGAGGCTGGCGCCGCTGGTGAGGCGGATCTCGATCAGCTCGCCCGGAACCAGCGCCTCGGCCCGCTGGACGTTCATGATGTCTACGTTGTATTGCTTGACGTGCTCTTCGAGGGCGGCAGCCAGACGCGGCCCTTCGGTTGCCTTCACCGAGATGAAGTTTTCGATGGCGAGGGTGTCCAGCACCTGCCCGCCAAAACGCTCGGTCACCACACCGGTGCGGATGCCCTTGCGCGCCGCATACACGGCAGCCGCCGCGCCAGCCGGGCCACCACCCACCACCAGCACATCAAAGGCTTCCTTGGCCTGGATCTTTTCAGCGGCCCGGGCGGCGGCGCCGGTATCGAGCTTGCCCAGGATCTGTTCCAGCTCCATGCGGCCCTGGCCGAACACTTCATCATTGAGGAACAGGGCCGGCACGCCCATGATCTGGCGGGCCTCCACCTCGGCCTGGAACAGCCCCCCATCCACGGTCTCGTGGCGGATGCGGGGGTTCAGCAGGGCCATGAGGTTGAGAGCTTGAACCACGTCCGGGCAGTTCTGGCACGACAGGGAAATATAGGTGACGAAATGGAAATCCCCGTCCAGGGCCTTGATCTGGGCGGCGGTCTCGTCGCTGATGCGCGCCGGGTGGCCGCCCACCTGGAGCAGGGCCAGCACCAGCGAGGTGAATTCATGGCCGAGGGGAATCGCGGCAAAGTGGATGCCGATATCTTCGCCCGGGCGGGTGATCTGGAAAGACGGCGCACGGCCCGCGCCGCCCTGGCGTTCGGTAACGCTGATCTTGTCGGTAAGGGTGGCGATTTCGCGCAGCAGCTCGATCATCTGGCCCGCAGCGGCACTCGCATCCAGCGTGGCGATGATCTCCACCGGGCGGCTCACCTTGGTCAGATAGGCTTGCAACTGGGTCTTGA
>JAJTBM010000471.1 GCA_021286885.1 Rhodocyclales bacterium | reverse complement strand
CACGACGCATGGGCCCTGCGGGCCGGGCGCTTCATCCAGCCCCGCGACCCGAACGGTCTGGCCCTGGATTTCCAGATCTTCAACCATTACGGGGATCAGCTTGAGCTGGAACACGCCCACACCCTGGCCGGCCAGCCCGGCAAGCTGCGCGCCCTGGTGTTCCGCAACGTGGCCCCCATGTCCCGCTTCAGCGATGCCATCGCCCTGGGCGCAGCCACCAGCAGCGCCCCCAATCTGAATCTGGTGCGGGGCGGCGACCGGGTCAAATACGGCCTGGGGCTCAACCTGGAACAGGCCTTGAGCGACGACCTGGGCTTCTTCGCCCGGGCCAGCTGGGCCGATGGCAAGACCGAGACCTACGCCTTCACCGAAGTGGATCGTTCCCTGTCGGCGGGCTTCCTGCTCCAGGGCACCCGCTGGGGCCGAGCCGAAGACACCCTGGGCATCGCCTGGGTGGGCAACCAGATCTCCAAGGGCCGGCGCACCTATCTGGAAGATGGCGGGATCAGCTTCTTCATCGGCGATGGCGCGCTCAACGCCCGGGCCGAAAACGTGATCGAAACCTTCTACAACTACCAGCTATTCAAGGCCCTCAGCGTGGGGCTGGATTACCAGCACATCCGCAACCCGGCCTATAACGGCGACCGGGGGCCCATCAACGTGGGCTCGGTGCGCCTGCACCTGGAGTTTTAAACCGACCTGAACCGCGTTGATGAACCACGCGGAACCAGGGGCCGGCCCGGGGCGGTATCCTTGCACACCGCCCTATGCGCCACCCTTCCACAGCCCCCGTCCATGACCCGCGACCCCAAGCAACTGGCCATTCCCCGCTTCGTGCCCCGGGACATCAGCCCCACCGCCGAGCAAACCCTGATCCAGACCCACCCGGCGCGCCATGTGATCGCCATGGCCAACGCGGGGGCCGCCAAAACCACCACCCTCGCCCTGCGCATTGCCGAGGCCATCACCCGGGGCGTAGCGCCGGGCCACATCCTGGCCCTGAGCTTTTCGGCAGAAGCGGCCCGGGTGCTGCGCCAGCGCCTGGTAGCCCTGGGCCTGCCCCGGGAGCAGGCCGCCCAACTCCCCATTCAAACCTTCGAAGGTTTTGCCCGGCAGGTGCTGGAACACCACTTTGCCGATGGTGCCCCCAGCCTCGCCAGCGCCGAAAGCCTCGCCCCCCGGGTGCGGGAGGCCATGGACCAACTGCGCCTGCGCAACAGCCTGCGACGCCACCCCCGGGAGCTGTGGCTGCCCGAGCACAACCCCCAGATCGCCGAATTCCTGGCCACCACCGACCAGCTCAAGGCCGCCCTGCGCCCGCCGGAGCTGGACGATGATGCCGAAGAAAGCCTCGAATCCCGGGCCGAAGCCTGGGGGCTGCCGGTGGGCGTGCTGGCGCTCTACCGGCAACTGGAACAACTGCGCGGCGACGACGGCCGGGGCCGGGGCTGGCGCGGCCCCTTCGATGGGGTCTTTGATTTGGTGCGCCGCCTGCAGACCGACCCGGATGCCGAAAGCCGCCTTCCGGGCTACCGGATCGTGATCGCCGATGAGCTGCAAGACATGAACCCGGCCAGCTACGCCCTGCTCCAGGCCCTGCTGCGCCGGGGCAAGGCCTTCTTTACCGGCGCGGGAGACTTTGATCAGGTCATCCATGGCTGGGCCGGCGCCCAGACCGACTTTGTGCGCCACCAGTTTGGCGCCGACTGGCCCAAGGCCGCCCGCCTGCCACTCACCCGCAGCTACCGCCACGGCCCGGCCATGGCCCTGGCGGCGGGATTTCTGACCGACAAGCCCAATCTGTCGGGGCGCCCCCACGCGGCGCGCATCGAGGATCTGCGCTGGAAAAGCCCCAGCGATGCCGACCGTCTGCTGGTGGGCGCCATCCAGGCCCATGCCCGCCACAGCAAGCGCAAGAACAGCTGCGCGGTGCTGCTGCGCAGCCCCCATTTGTCGATTCCGGTGGAAAACGCCCTGCTGGCCGCCCGCATCGGCTACCAGACCGAAGGCATGGGCAGCTACCTGGAGCGCCCCGAAGTGCTGGTGCTGCGCGGCCTCATGGCCTTCGCCCTGCAGGACTACACCAGCATTCCCGGCGAAGAACGCCGGCTGCAGGTGCTCCAGGCCCTGGTGCTGTGGCAGGGGCTGGGCTGGAGCGAAGCCCGCAATGCCGACCTGCGCACCGCAGCGCGCCAGCCCGAACTGTTTGCCGCATTTTTAAGCGGTCAGCTGCTGCGCCCCAAAACCCGGGCTGACCTGGAACACCAGCGCGACAGCCTGGATCAGGAAAACGAAGCCGAAGCCCGCCTGCTCGAAGAAATCAGCCAGTTAAGCCACGCCGGCGAACACCACGCGGCCAACACCCTGCGCGCCCAGCTCCAGGCGGCCCATAACCAGATCTGCGAAACCCCGGCCCAGATCCGGGCCCGGGAACGCCTTGAATCCGCCCTCGCCGCCCTGCGCACCCTGCCCCCGGAAGCGCCGGCCCAGGCTGCGCTGGAGCAGGCGG
>JAJTBM010000470.1 GCA_021286885.1 Rhodocyclales bacterium | reverse complement strand
TTCCTTCGGCCGCTTCACCCGCGTGGCGGATGCCCAGCGGGTCAAGCGCTGGCTGGAAAGTGCTGCCGTTCAGCAGCGCCTGGCTTCCAACACCCGGGGCCCAGCCACCTGATCTGGCTGGATGTAGATGTGTAAAACGGGCGCCTGAGGGGGCCCGTTTTACGTTTACGCTCTGTGTACGTTGGCACCTGGGGGGCCCGGTTTACCACGCTACCAAACCAGCCCCTGGCGCGGGGGCTGCGTGTGCGTGCTGGGCAGCTGAGCCTGCAGGGCAGCTAGGGCCTGATCTTCGTGGCGGTAGCTGCCGTGGGGGGCGAGGGTGGCCCATAGGCCCGCCCGCTCCAGGGCCTCGATCACCTGTTTCTTGAGCCCGCAGCAGGCCAGGAGCCGCTCCTGGGCGGCCCACTGGTGCTGGAGCCGGCGCAGGGTTTCCACCCCGCTGCTGTCCATCTCGTTGATCCCGGCCCCCGAGAGCAGCAGGATGCGCACGCCGGGCTGCTCGCGCTCCACCTCCAGCACCGCATCTTCGAGGGCCGCGCAGGTCACGAAGTTGAGGGCACCATCAAAGCGCAGGATGACCAGGGCCGGATGGGGCTCTGCCAGCCCGAAGCGGCGCGCATCCCGCCAGGTGCCGTCCGGGTGGCGCCCCAGGCGCGCAATCCGGGGGCGCATGCTGCGGTAGATGAGCAGGGCGAGGGACAGTAGCAGCCCGCCCAGAATGCCCATCTCAATATGGGGGGCGAAGGCCAGGGTGCCCACAAAGCTCAGGGTGCCGGCCAGGCCGTCGTCCCGGGAAATCTTCCAGGCGTCCCGCAGGGGGCGAAAGTCCAGCAGGCTGGAGAGCGTCGCCAGGATCACCGCCGCCAGCACCGGGCGCGGAATCCGGGCAATGGCGTCGGGCAGCAGTGCCAGGGCAAGCAGCACCAGTAGCACGCCAAAAATGGAGGCCAGCCGGGTGCGGGCGCCCTGGGTCAGCAACACGGCGGAGCGCCCGAAGGAGCCACTCACCGGATAGGCTTGGCAGAAGCCCGCGCTGATCTTGGCGAGGCCCTGGCCGATCAGTTCCCGGTTGCCGTTCCAGCGTTCGCCGGTGCGCGCAGCCGCCAGCTTGCAACTCGACATGGCCTCCAGAAAGCTGACCAGGGCCAGCACCAGGGCACTGGGGAGCAGGGCGGTGAGTTGCGGCCAGCTCAGTTCAGGCAGGGCGAGGCTGATGAGGGCGGCCGGCAGGGGGCCCACGCTACGCCCGCCCTGACCTGCAAAATCCATGAACCCGGCCAGCACGCTCATCCCCACCACCACGATCAGCAGCCCGGGCAGGCGTGGCCAGTAGCGTTTCAGTACCACCAGCAACAGCCAGGCCAGGCCCCCGAGCAGCACCGAGGGGCCATGGGCTGCCGGGAGTAGGCTGATGATCGCGAGCACGGTATCCAGCACGTTCTGCTGCCCGGCCAGGGGCAGCCCCAGGAGCGGCGGGAGCTGGCTGATGCAGATCAGCAGCGAGCAGGCGTTGATGAAGCCGTGGAGCACCGGGCGGGAGAGCAGCTCGGCAAAGTAGGCCAGCTTTAGCAGCCCCATCCCGAGTTGCAGCAGCCCCGCCAGCAGCGCCAGGCCCAGGGCGAGTTGGAGGTAGTTGTCCGAGCCCGCCGGGGCGAGGGGCGCCAGGGCGGTGGCGGTGAGCAGGCTGGTGAGGGCCACCGGCCCGGTGTTGAGCTGGGCCGAGGCACCGAACAGGGCCCCTACCAGGCTGGGAATCAAGGAGGCGTAGAGCCCCACATGGGGCGGCAGGCCGGCGAGCTGGGCGTAGGCCAGGGCCTGGGGAATGGCGACCAGGCTGACGGCCAGCCCTGCGCCCAGGTCGGCCCGCAGATCTGCGCGGGAATAGACGGGCCGCTTGTCTGGAAATGATCCTTGGAGGTGTTTTGTCATAGACGGCGCGGATTAAAATATGTAAAAAGTAATAAATAAGCCTAAAACTGGAAGGGTGAGGCGGCGCCGTAGTTCGCTCAAGTCCAAGGAGGGACGCGTCGATATGCTGCTGCTGGACATCGTATTTTAAAGGCCGCATCTGTGAGGAAGGCGGTGTGTCCTCTCACCCTTTCAATCTCTATCGGCTGAGTCGGCTGAACCACTGAGTGCAAGCGTCATGGATCTGCGGGTATATCGGGTCGTGCTCATTTATGCCGTGCTGGCTGGGGCATGGATTCTCTTTTCTGATCGCCTGTTGAGTGTCCTGACCACCGAGCGCGATACCTTGGCGGTGTTGGGGACGCTCAAGGGGTGGTTTTTTGTGCTTGTCAGCTCTCTGGGGCTGGCTTTCTTGCTGCGCAGCTTTGTACCCGGATGCGCTGCGGAAGTGCCTGCCCAGAATCGGGTCTGGCCCTGGCGCAAGTATCCGCTCCTGTGGTGGTCCGGCGTGCTGGCGGGGACGGTGCTGGTGGCGTTTGGTGCGGCCCGGCTGGTGTTTCAGGAGCGTCTGGCGCTGGAGTATCGCCGCCTGGAGTCGGTCGCC
>JAJTBM010000469.1 GCA_021286885.1 Rhodocyclales bacterium | reverse complement strand
TCACGGTGATCGAGGGCACGATTCTGATCGCCCATAAGTTTGGGCTGCGGGTGATTGCCGAAGGGGTGGAAACCGAAGCCCAGGCCGCCACCCTCACCCGCCTGGGGGTGGATGAGTTCCAGGGCTACCTGTACGGCCGCCCCAGCCCGGACGTAGAGCCCTGGCTGCGCGCCCAGGCCCTGCCCGTGACCGCCCACGCCGCCCCCCAGCAAGGCTGAGGGTGCGGGCGTTATGCGGCTTTTGCTGGATTACTTCTTGGCGGCGCGGGATTCCAACTCTTCCCAGCGCAGCATGGCCGCTTCGACCTCGGCTTCAATCGCCTGCAAGCGGGCGTTCATGGCCGGAATTTCGGCGGCAGCCTCGCGGTAGGTGGCCGGATCATTGAGGCGCGCCTGGAGCGTGCCCTGTTCCTCTTCGAGCCCAGCGATCAGGTCGGGCAGCGCCTCCAGCTCCCGCTGCTCCTTCCAGCTCAGCTTGGCCGGCTTGGCTGCACTGGCAGCGGGCGCCGGAGCCGGGGCCTCCTTGCGCGGGGCCGGCGCGGCCTTGGGGGTGGCAGGCGCGGCCTCGGTCAGCTTGCGCACCCGCAACCAATCTTCGTAACCGCCCGCATACTCGCCCCAACGCCCATCGCCATCGGCGGCGATCACCTGGGTCACCACGTTATCCAGGAAAGCCCGGTCGTGGCTCACCAAAAACACGGTGCCGTCATAGCTGGCCAGCAGGTCTTCAAGCAGATCCAGGGTTTCGATGTCCAGATCGTTGGTGGGCTCATCGAGCACCAGCACGTTGGCGGGCCGGGCAAACAACCGGGCCAGCAGCAGCCGGTTACGCTCCCCCCCCGACAAGGATTTGACCGGCGAACGCGCCCGGGCCGGCGAGAACAGGAAGTCCCCCAAATAGCCGATCACATGGGTCTTGTGGCCCGCGATTTCCACGTAGTCGGAGCCCGGGCTGATGACTTCGGTGAGGGGCGCTTCCGGGTCCAGCTGGGCGCGCAGCTGGTCAAAGTACGCCACCGTCTGGCGCGTCCCCCGGCGCAGCTGGCCTGCATCGGGCTCGATATCGCCCAGAATCAGCTTGAGCAGGGTGGTCTTGCCCGCACCATTGGGCCCGATCAGCCCGATCCGATCGCCGCGCAGGATGCGGGTGGAGAAATCCCGCACCACGGTACGGTCGCCGTAGCGCTTGCTCACCTCCACCAGCTCGGCCACCATCTGGCCGCTGCCCTCGCCCCGATCCAGGGCCAGCTTGACGTTACCCAGCCGATCCCGGCGGGCGCTACGCTCCCGGCGCAGGGCCTCCAGCCGACGCACCCGGCCTTCGTTACGGGTCCGCCGGGCTTCCACGCCCTTGCGAATCCAGACTTCTTCCTGGGCCAGCAGCTTGTCGAAGCGAGCATTGGCCTTTTCTTCGGCATCCAGCATGTCGGCCTTGCGCAGCTGGTAATCGCTATAACGCCCCGGGAAGCTGGCGAGCAGCCCCCGATCCAGCTCCACAATGCGGGTCGCCACGTGATCCAGGAACACCCGGTCGTGGGTAATCACCACCACTGCCCCGGGGAAATCCCGAATCAGGGTTTCAAGCCACAGGATGCCGTCGATATCCAGGTGGTTGGTGGGCTCATCCAGCAGCAGCATTTCCGGCTCGCCCACCAGGGCCCGGGCCAGCGCCACGCGCTTGATCCCGCCCCCCGACAGGCTGCCCACCGGCACGTCCCCGTTCAGCTTGAGCTGGCCCAGCATCTGCTCCACCCGCTGCTCCAGGCGCCAGGCCTGGGCCTCCTCAACCCGGTGCTGAAGATCCTCCAGCCGGCCCAGGGCCTCGGGGCTCGCATCCTCGGCCACCGCCAGCATGGCCGCGTGGTAATCCACCAGCAGCTGGGCCACATCCCCCAGCCCATCGGCCACCGTGGCAAACACGCTGCGCTCCAGGGAAAAATCCGGCTCCTGGGGCACATACGCCACCCGGGTGCCCGGCTGACGCCACACCCGCCCATCATCCAGCCCCGCCTGCCCGGCCAGGGCCCGCAACAGGCTGGACTTGCCACTCCCATTACGGCCAATCAGCGCAACCCGCTCCCCCGGATCAAGCTGGAAGGAAGCCTTGTCCAGCAGGGCCACATGGCCAAAGGCAAGGCAGGCATCATCAAGGGTCAGCAAAGGCATGGCAGTCGGTACGGCAATGATCGGAAAGGGCGCGATTTTACTGGTTTTTTGCCGCTTGGCCTGCACCTGCGCCCCCAGCCCACTGCACACCACCTCCCAAGTCTCCCCACCCACCAGCCCCTCGTATGTCAAAACACGTGCGCACTTACAACAAGCAAAGCCCCAAAGCCCATGCCTCCATGCATAAACCCCTTGACTCCGCCGGGCGACATGGATTTAATACGAATTGTTCTCATTTTGTTTTTTGATTCCCGTGGAAAAGCTCACCGCCCCCGTTCTGGATCGACCGCTCCAGCCCAGCCCAGGTGCAACGGCTCCCAGCCCGTTTGAGCCGACTCTCCGCAGCCGGG
>JAJTBM010000468.1 GCA_021286885.1 Rhodocyclales bacterium | reverse complement strand
GCACGCCGGAAGCGGCCGCCGGGCGGCGGGTGGCCCATCTGCTGGGTGATGCGTTTGGCACCGAGCCGGTGGTGGATGTACGCGAGCTGGCTTGAGCTGGAGCGGGGCTAAGCCCGAAGGGGCGGGGCCTCAGTCCTCATCCCGCTGGCGCCAGCGCTCCACGCTGTCTTGAATGTGGGCCAGCATGCCGAACAGCACGTAGGCGCCCAGGTGCAGCCCGGCGGCGGCCAGAGCCAGGGCCAGGCATAGCCAGCCCAGGGTGCCCCAATCCGGGCCAAGCTGGGCCAGGCAGGCTGCTGCCCCACCCCCGCAGCCCAGGGCGAGCAGCAGGGCGCCGAGCAGGCGCTCCAGGGGCGGTGCCGGCGGCAGGGCCCGACGGCGCAGGATGAAGTAATACACCCAGCCCACCACCATCAGGGTTTCGATCAGGAGCTTGAGGGCTGGATGCATGGTGGCGTGGGCGTGGCAGGCCCCAGGGGGCGGGAGCGTGCATCATACGGCGGTTTGGTTGCACGGCCCCCTCATTACGATTCCGTACATTTGAAAAACAGTTGAGCAAACACTCTCTGCAAGACTTCCCCTCGCTACAAAAACACCAGGGGCGCGGTTTTGCGGAGATTCATCCTCCGGGCTGACGACCCCTGATCGGTTTGACACACCGGAGGAGACAGGGATGTCGAGTACCCAAGGAGCAGCCCATGCTGCGGGGCTGGATACCTTTCCGCGCCTGTTGATGCACCACGCCCAGCACCGCCCCGGGCGGCCGGCGATGCGCGAAAAGGAATACGGAATCTGGCAGACCTATAGCTGGGCCGAAGTGGCCAGGCGGGTGCGTGCGCTGGCCTGGGGGCTGGCGGGGCTGGGTTTCAAGCGGGGCGACCGGCTGGCGGTGGTGGGCGACAACCGCCCGCGCCTGTATTGGTCGGTGGCCGCTTGTCAATGCCTGGGCGGGATTCCGGTCATGATGTACCAGGATGCCGTGGCCCAGGAAATGGCCTATGTGATGCAGGATGCGGAGATCCGCTTCGCCTGCGTTGAAGACCAGGAGCAGGTGGACAAAATGCTGGAAATCCAGCCCGGTCTGCCCATGCTCGAACACGTGCTGTACGACGACGGGCGCGGCCTGCGCCATTACGATCAGCCCTTTTTGCACAGCCTGGATAGCCTCATCGCGCAGGGGCTGGAGCAGGATCAGGCCAATCCGGCCTTTGTGGATGCCGAAATTGGCAAGGGCAGCCCCGACGACATCTCGGTGATGTTGTATACCTCTGGCACCACGGGCAAACCCAAGGGCGTCTGCCAGAGCCATTCGGCCTTTATTGCGGCGGCCCAGGGCGGGTGCAGTTTCGACCAGCTTTCGGAGCGCGAAGACATTCTGTCTTATCTGCCCATGGCCTGGGTGGGGGATCACCTGTTCAGCTACGCCCAGGCGCTGGTGGCGGGTTTCACCATCAATTGCCCCGAATCGGGCGATACGGTGATGAACGATCTGCGCGAAATCGGGCCCACCTATTATTTTGCGCCGCCCCGGGTGTTCGAGAACCTGCTGACCCAGGTGATGATCCGGATGGAGGATGCGGGGGCTTTCAAGCGCCGCATGTTTGCCCATTTCATGGATGTGGCGCGCCGCTGCGGGGCCGATATTCTGGACGGGAAGCCGGTTTCGGCGGGTGACCGGCTCCAGTATGCCCTCGGTAATCTGCTGATTTACGGCCCGCTGCGCAATGTGCTGGGCATGAGCCGGATTCGGGTGGCCTATACCGCCGGGGCTGCCATTGGGCCAGATCTGTTCCGCTTTTACCGTTCCATCGGGATCAATCTCAAGCAGTTGTATGGCCAGACCGAAACCTGCGCCTATGTCTGCCTGCAGCCGGATGGCCAGATCAAGCTGGATTCGGTGGGCTGCCCGGCGCCCCAGGTGGAGGTAAAGCTGGCCGACAACGGGGAAATCCTGGTGCGTGGCCCCATGCTGCTCAAGGCCTATTACAAGCGCCCCGAGGCAACGGCGGAATCCCTCAATTCCGAGGGCTATTTCATGACTGGCGATGCGGGCTATTTCGATGAGGATGGCCATCTCAAGATCATCGACCGGGCCAAGGATGTGGGGCGCCTGTCCCACGGGGGCATGTTTGCGCCCAATTACATCGAGAACAAGCTCAAGTTCTTCCAGCACATCAAGGAGGCGGTGTGCTTTGGCAATCAAAAAGACTTTGTGACCGCCTTCATCAATCTGGATCTGGAGGCGGTGGGCAATTGGGCTGAAAAGCGCGGTCTGGCCTACGCCGGCTATACCGATCTGGCCGGGCGGCCCCAGGTGTATGCGCTGATTCGCGAATGCGTGGAGGAAGTGAATCGCCAGCTCGCCGCCGATCCCCAGATGTCCGGCGCCCAGATCCGGCGCTTTCTGGTGCTGCACAAGGAGCTGGACGCAGACGATGGCGAATTGACCCGCACCCGCAAGGTGCGGCGCAATTTTGTGGCAGAAAAATATGCGGTGCTGATTGATGCCCTGTATGGGGGCC
>JAJTBM010000467.1 GCA_021286885.1 Rhodocyclales bacterium | reverse complement strand
GAAGAAATCCTGCCCCGGCTTGGCACTCTTGGCAGCAACCGCAGTGGCCAGCACCACGGTGTCGTCCATATTGACGAGCACGGCGCCGCCAGCCTGACGAGCGATCTCGCCGGTTTCCATGGTGACGGTGTGGGAGCCGAAGGTAAAAGTCTTCTTGATGGCGGTAGGCAAAGGATGTCCTTTCAGTTGATCGGCGGGGGCAAACTACAACCGCACCGCCGGAATGTGCGCCGTGCTTCTTTGGCGCCAGATGTGACAAAGCCGGTGAAGCCCCAGGGACTTACACCGGCTATGCCCTAGATCAAGCCTGCACACGCAGGATTGTCTTCACGGTAAGGGATGTTCGTCCGCTTACTTGCGCTGGCTTACTTACGCAGGCCGAGGCGTGCGATCAGCTCACGATAGCTGTCGACGTTCTTGCTCTTCAGGTAGTCCAGCAGCTTGCGACGACGGCTCACCATCATCAGCAGACCACGGCGGGAGTGGTGGTCCTTAACGTTGGCCTTGAAGTGGCCGGTCAGATCGTTGATGCGGGCGGTAAGCAGAGCGACTTGCACTTCCGGGGAGCCGGTATCGCCCTTGGCGCGCTGGTAGTCACCAACGATTTGCGCTTTTTGTTCAGTGGAGATTGCCATTTATGAACTCGGTTAGGATTAGCCTTGCGAAGCGGGCGATTATAGCCAACGCTTGCGGGATTGCTCAAGCAGTTTCAGTGACTTGCGTAGCCACCAGACGGGTCGGCGAAAGCTCGCCGACCTCCCCCAGGGTGCCGACCCCGAGAAAATCTTGTCCAGCATACACTTTGTAGAGCTGGCCCGCCAAGCCCACACAGCCCCGAACGGCCTGGCCGTGGGTAAAACTGCGTCTCCCGGCCTCATCCAGCTGCAGGGCAGGCTGATGAACCAGCAGCGCATCGACAGGCGCCAGCCGGGCCGGACGTTGATCGGCGGGCAGCGCTTCAAAGTCTGCCAGGGAAATACTGCCTTCCAGGTGGAAGGGCCCGATGCGGGTGCGCCGCAGGGCTGTCAAATGGGCACCACAACCCAGCATGGCGCCCAGGTCGGAGGCCAGGGTGCGCACATAGGTGCCCTTGCTGCACTCCACCCGAATGCGCAGGCTGTCGCCCTCGCGCCCCAGGCATTCGAGCAGATAAATATGCACGCGCCGGGGTTCCCGGGGGATTTCGACGCCTTCCCGGGCATATTCGTACAGGGCCTTGCCGTGGTGCTTGAGGGCCGAATACATGGGCGGGACCTGTTCGATCTCGCCCCGCAGACGTGCCAGCGCGGCTTCGAGCTGGGCATCGCTCACATCCACCGGCAGCGCCTCCAGCACCTCCCCTTCCGCATCGGCGGTGGTGGTGGTGATGCCGAGCTGCACGGTGGCTTCGTACACCTTGTCCGCATCCAGCAGGGTCTGGGAAAACTTGGTAGCTTCCCCAAAGGTCAGGGGCAACAGGCCCGTGGCCATGGGGTCCAGGGTGCCGGTGTGGCCGCCCTTGAGGGCTGCCAGCAGCCAGCGCGCCTTTTGCAGCGCGTTGTTGGAACTCATCCCCTGGGGCTTGTCGAGGAACAGCACACCATGCACCGGATGGCGCACGATGCGTTCCCGAACAGGCCGGGGGCTGCGTTTCTGAGGTTTTTCGCTCAAGGGTGAAGCTTCCAGAAATCCAGAAAGACACCGGGCGACCTGGGCCGCCCGATGATGTACAGCCTGGAAGGTTGCGACGGGTCAGGCCTTGCCTTCGCCCTCGTCACCTTCGGCCTCTGCCGCAGGTGCGGCAGGCGGTTCGCCCTCGGCCTGGGCAGCGGCTTCCCGATCGGCGGCCACGGCCTTGTCGATCAGGGCAGAGATGCGGTTGCCCGTCTCCACCGAGGGGTCGTAGTGGAAATGCAGCTCGGGCAGGGTGTGAATGCGCACCCGGCGCCCCAGCTCACGCCGCAGGAAGCTGCTGGCCCGGCGCAGGCCCCGCTGGATCTCTTCGAGACCTTCGGTGCCGGTCAGGCAGGTGAAGAAGACCTTGGCGTGGGCGTAATCGGGCGTGATCTCGACATCGGTCAGGGTCACGAAACGCACACGCGGATCTTTCAGCTCCAGGCGAATCAGTTCGGCCAGTTCGCGGCGGATTTGCTCGGCCACGCGCTGGCCACGGGAAAACTCCTTGGGCATTGCTTACAGGGTCCGTGCCACTTCCTGGATCTCGTAGATTTCCAGTTGGTCGCCTTCGACCAGATCGTTGAAATTGCGCACTTGCAGGCCGCACTCGTAGCCGAACTTGACTTCCTTGACGTCGTCCTTGAAACGCTTCAGGGATTCGAGTTCGCCGGAGTGGATCACCACATGGTTGCGCAGCACACGCACCAGGCTGTTGCGCTTGACCAAACCTTCCAGCACGTAACAACCCGCGATGGTACCCACCTTGGAGATGGTGAAGACCTGGCGGATTTCCACCAGACCCAGCACCTGCTCGCGCTTCTCGGGCGCCAGCATGCCGGACAGGGCGCTCTTCACCTCATCCACAGCGTCGTA
>JAJTBM010000024.1 GCA_021286885.1 Rhodocyclales bacterium | reverse complement strand
GGTAGTCGACGATGTCGCCGGGGCCACGGATTTCGAGGATGCGGGTGGCGATGGAGGATACGAACTCCCGGTCGTGGGACACGAAGAACAGGGTGCCGGTGAAATCGGCAATGCCGGAGTTCAGGGATTCGATGGATTCCATGTCCAAGTGGTTGGTGGGTTCGTCCAGGAGCAGCACGTTTTTGCGCTGGAGCATCAGCTTACCGAACAGCATGCGGCCCTGCTCGCCCCCGGAGATCACCTTGACAGACTTTTTCACGTCGTCGCCCTTGAACAGCAGCCGGCCCAGGGTGCCCCGGATCAGGGTTTCGGCATCGTCACCCTCGTAACCGCCTTCACGCACATAGCCGCTGATCCAGTCGGTGAGGTTTTCGCCGCTGGCAAAGTCTTCGGCGTGATCCTGGGCGTAGTAGCCCAGCTTGGCCTTTTCGGCCCACTTGATGGAACCGAACTGGGGCACCAGACCACGCAGGGCTTCGCCCACCAGCAGCTTGAGCAGGGTGGTCTTGCCGATGCCGTTTTCGCCGATGATGGCGATCCGGTCACCCGCATCAGCGGTGAAGGTGAAGTTCTTGATGATGGGGTTGGCCGGGTCGTAACCGAAGGTGAGGTTTTCGATCTCAACCGCCTGACGGTGCAGCTTCTCGCGCTCGTCGTATTCAAACCGGATCCACGGATACTGACGGCTGGAGGGCTTGAATTCGTCGATCTTGATCTTGTCGATCAGCTTGGCGCGGCTGGTGGCCTGACGGGCCTTGGACTTGTTGGCGCTGAAGCGACGCACGAACTCCTGCAGCTCCTGGACCCGCTCCTTGGCCTTCTGGTTGGCCGCAGCCTGACGCTCGCGGGCCTGGGTGGAGGCCTCGATGTAGTCGTCCCAGGTACCCGGCCACACCTGGATGCGGCCATAGTCCAGATCCGCCATGTGGGTGCACACCTGGTTCAGGAAGTGGCGATCGTGGGAGATCAGGATCATGGTGGAGTTGCGCTGGTTCAGGACTTCTTCGAGCCAGCGGATGGTGTTGATGTCCAGGTTGTTGGTCGGTTCGTCCAGCAGCAGGATGTCGGGGTTGGCGAACAGGGCCTGGGCCAGCAGCACCCGCAGCTTCCAGCCCGGCGCCACTTCACGCATGGGGCCGCCGTGCTTTTCGGTGGGAATGCCCACCCCCAGCAGCAGCTCGCCGGCGCGGGCTTCGGCGGTGTAGCCGTCGTACTCGGCAAAGTGGCCTTCGAGTTCGGCGGCCTTCATGTAGTCGTCTTCGGTGGCCTCGGGATTGGCGTAGATGGCGTCCTTTTCCTGCATGCAGGCCCACATCTCGGCGTGGCCCATCATCACCACATCCAGCACCCGCACGTCTTCGTAGGCAAACTGATCCTGGCGCAGGAAGGCCATGCGCTCGCCGCTATCGAGGGCCACGTTACCCGCAGAAGGCTCCAGCACCCCGGCCAGGATCTTCATGAAGGTGGATTTGCCCGCCCCGTTGGCGCCGATCAGGCCGTAGCGGTTGCCGTCGCCGAACTTGACGGAGACGTTTTCGAACAGGGGCTTGGCCCCGAACTGCATGGTGATGTTGTTGGCGATGAGCACGACGTGAATTCCTTGAGTCCCGAATCCCGGGAAAACGAAACGAAAACGCCGGCCCGGGGCCGGCGACAGCGGAGCCGCCCTAAGGGGCTTCCGCGAACGTATCTGCGATCAGGCTGAAATTTATCATGTCTTTCAAGTACCTGCGCAGATTTTAAGCACCCCCGGGGGGCGCACGCTGCAAACTTTCAGATGATGGAAGGCCCGGAGACGATCTGTTCGGCTTCTTCTTCACTCAAGGGCAGCGTGGTGGTGGCCATCACGTGCCGGATCAACCAGGTGCGCAGCAGCGCCCGGTCTGCATCAGAAAGGGCCTCGATGCGGCAGCCCTGTTCGCAGCCATCCGGCGTACTGAAGAAGTTGCGCGGGCAGGCTTCGCCGACCACCTCGCCGCGCTCCCCCACCATCTCCAGGTGGAATTCAAACCTTTGTCCCTCGGGCAGCGGCTGGGCCAACGGCACGCTAAACCCCTCCAAAGACAGGTTATGCACCGGCAGGCGCAGGCCCGGCAGCTTCATCCAAAAGCAGATCTCGCCCCAGCGACGAGCAACAAAACGCTGATGCTTACGCCGTTCAATTTCGGCTTCAGAAACATCCACACCATGCGTCACTGCATTCTCTTCACTCATCAGAGCCCCCAGGCTTTTAATTGAATAGCTGCTTTTAAAGCACATCCAAAGAAAACAAATTTTACTAAAAACAATTACTTAACACAATTTCATTTTTATGTACGTCGGTTTTTTTTACAAAACCGGGCGACAATAGGCGACATCGCAAAAATAACCATTTAATTCTAAAGGCATTTACCAGAACGGCGCAGATTTTGCTTTTGTCATCTATGCATTTTGTCAAAAATTCTGCCTCACCACTTTTCCCAGGATTCCTCTCCATGAAAAAAGCCCTCATCTGTTGCGCCCTGGCCGGAGCCATGAGCACTGCCCAAGCAGGCGTCTTCATCATCGACGACTTCAACACCGGCGACCAGAATCTGAGCAACTCCATTCTGGGCAGCACCGTCAGCGACAATAACGGCATCCGCACCCTCAGCACCACCCTGACCGCAGCGACCCAACCCATCCGCAGCGAAGCCATCGTGTCCAACGATCACCTGGACATCATGAACGGGGTGGGTGAAAACTCCGTTGTCAGCGTGCTCTGGAACCTGCCCCCCATCACGCTGCCCGCAAACATCACCAACCTGAGCTTCATCTTCGAGATTCTCGACTCGGACGGCAACCCCACCAACGTCAGCATCAAACTCAACAGCAGCACGATCTTCACCTCCGCGATTCCAGCCAACGCCCAAGGGCTGGTGAGTAGCGTTCCGATTTCTGCCGCCCTGATCAGCGGCGGCGGCACCTTTGAGCTGCTGATTTCCGGTGCCGCTGGCTGGGATATGTCCATCGACGCCTTCGGGATTTCCTGGACTGATCCGACCCCCAGTGTACCCGAACCGGCCTCCGCCACCCTGGCAGCCCTGGGGCTGGCCACGCTGGCGGCACTGCGCAAGCGCAAAAGCTGAACACATTCCACTCGGGCCTCAAGCCCAGGGCGTAGATAACGGCCATCGGTCATGCACCGGATGGCCGTTATTATTTTCGTCTCTGCAATACACCGGAACAATGAGGCCATGCCCTCATGCACATTATCTTCCGATCAGGGGAGGCAGTAATTCCGGGAAAGGCATCAACCCACACACCATTACACAAGCACACACAGGCCGCCACGTCTTTGCACGTTCGCAAAAATACCCGCTCAATCTATTTCAAAACCCATTTATTCGATTTCAAATCTTCACCCAATCGCAGGCTATGCTTCAGGCTCGGGAATTCTGAATTCCTTCATCTCAACCATTTCCTGCCGACCATGAAAAACGCACTCATTGCCTGCGCCCTTAGCGCAAGCCTGTATGCAGGCCACGCCTGCGCCGGGACTTTCGTTATCGACGACTTTAATAGCGGTGATCAATCGATCACCACCTCCACCAAAAACGTGACTGTTTCAGATACCAACGCCATTCGCACCCTGAGCAGCACTCTGACCACCACCCTGCCCCCCGTGCAAAGCGCGGCTACCGTCTCTAACGGCTATTTAGATATCACCAACGGCGTGGGCGAAACTTCGGTGGTGGATCTGACCTGGAGCCTGGCTGCGCTCAGCATTCCCACCGACATCAGCCAAGTGAATTTTGTGTTCACGGTGATTGCCTCCGATGGCAATCCGACCAGCTTGACCTTCACCCTGGACGGCGTCGCCATCTACACCACCACGATTCCTGCCAACACCAGTGATGCGGATGTGACCTTCACTGTGGCCAGCAGCCTGCTGAGCTCCGGTGGCACGCTGGAACTGAGCATTACCGGGCAGGCGGGCTGGGATCTGGCACTCGACTCCATTGGGATCTCCTGGAGCGAACCCAGCAATAGCACCCCCGAACCCACCTCGGTGGCACTGCTCGGGTTGGGCCTGGCAGGGCTGGGCGCCACACGCGGACGCAAGCGCACTACCCCCTGACACCACACATTCATCACTCAATCTGACGGCCACCGGCACGCCACCGGATGGCCGTTTTTGCTTGCAGAGCGGGCATGTCGGTAAATTTTCCACTCAGAGCTCTGATCCGAGCCCCCAAAACACCCCTAAATTAGCCGACGCCCATATACAGCGTCGATTTATACCCATGCAGATGCGCACAATGCCACAGGCACCCAAACAAACCCAGACCGCAAAAACTCAAATTGGATTTTATTTCCCGTTTATCAAAACACTTACTCTGAAAATCAAAACAAACATCCTGAAATGCATAAAAATTTATTTGTGTCGGCACACTTTACACATTGCAAATAGATAGAAAATTTTTGTTTCGTTCAACACGATGATTTAATTTGGATTTTTTGACATGGCACGGCAAATGCTATGAGGAAACGCCAGTTGCTGAATTCAACAACCACATAGCGAGACTTTCCCATGAAAAATTCCATCATCGCCCTCGGCCTTGCCTGCGGCCTGTTTGCCGCCCAAACCCACGCCGCCACCGGCACCATCATCATCGACGATTTCGACAGCAATCCCCAGAGCGTATCCAACACCAGCCTTGGCACCATCAGCAGCAGCAGCGCTATCCGCACCCTGTCCTCCAACCTGATCGCGGATATGACACCGGTGAACAGCAGCGCCGAAGTGACCGGGACTGCCGGCAGCGGCATTCTGGACATCACCAATGGCACCGGCGAGAACTCGATTGTTGACGTGACCTGGAGCAATCTGTCTTTCAATCTTCCGACCAATGCCCTGGCCAATTTCTTTTTTGAAATCGTCAGCTCCGATGGCAACCCGACCCACGTTTCCTTTACCCTGAATGGCACCAGCCTGTTCACCGCAGATATTCCGGCCAATACCTCCAACCAGACCATCTCCTTCAACGTTGATCCCGCCCTGCTGAATGCAGGTGGCACCCTGGATCTGCAAATTACCGGCGCCACTGGCTGGGACATGGCAATCGATGCCTTCGGCGTGTCCTGGAGCACCCCGAGCGCCAGCGTTCCCGAACCCACCTCGATCGCCCTGCTGAGCGCAGGCCTGGTGGGTCTGGGCGCCCTGCGCCGCCGCAAGCAACAGAAGTAATACCGCAACACGTCTAACGCCCGACTCCTTCAGGCGGCAGGCGCATAAAAAAACGGCCACCGGTTTTACAACCGTGGCCGTTTTTTGCAGGCAGAACGCCAGCGTGATGGATTGGAGCGCTCAGCCCTCGGCCATCACCGCAGAGGTGTACACCGCTTGCACGTCGTCGAGGGATTCAATGGCGTCGAGCAGCTTTTGCATGCGCACGGCGTCTTCGCCCACGAGTTCGGTTTCGTTGAGGGGCTTCATGGTGACTTCACCGAATTCGGCGGTGAAGCCTGCCTTTTGCAGCGCTTCCTGAACGTTGGAAAACTCGTAGGGCTCGGTGATGACTTCAATGGCGCCATCGTCGTGGGTCACCACGTCTTCGGCACCGGCCTCAAGGGCAGCGTCCATCAGCGCGTCTTCGGAGGTGCCGGGCGCAAACAGCAGCTGGCCGCAGTGCTTGAACTGGAAAGCCACGCAGCCGTCGGTGCCCATGTTGCCGCCGTATTTGTTGAAGGCATGACGCACATCGGCCACGGTACGGGTCTTGTTGTCGGTGAGGCAATCCACCATCACGGCGGCGCCGCCGATGCCATAGCCTTCGTAGCGGGACTCTTCGTAGCTCACGCCCTCAAGTTCGCCAGTGCCCTTCTTGACGGCCCGGTCGATGTTGTCGGCGGGCATGTTGACCGCCTTGGCCTTGTCGACAGCCAGCCGCAGACGCGGGTTGAAGACGGCGTCGCCCCCGCCCATGCGTGCTGCCACGGTGATTTCCTTGGCCAGCCGGGAGAACACGCGCCCGCGCTTTTCGTCTTGACGGCCCTTACGATGCTGAATATTGGCCCACTTGGAATGACCCGCCATGATGCCTGTAACCTGAAGTCTGAAACCGGAAATTATAGCCCATGGGCCGAACGGCTGCCCATGGGCGCATGCTTACAGTCAGAGACCCTTAAGGAACATCCTTAAGGCTCAGGATCAGATCACGGGCAGGTCACGGTGGTCGGCTTCCCGTCCTTGGTCACCGGCTGATTCTTGGCCAGGGAATAGTAGGGATCGCAGGCGGGCGCAGCGGGGGCGGTCTGCACCGGCACCTCGCCATACACGCCCACTTCAGCCCCATTCGCCAGGGCCTTGACGCTGTAACGATAGCCCGTGCTCGGGCTCAGGCCCCCATCCACATAAAAGCTGCGGCTGGCGGGCAGCTCGGCCACCTGGACCGGGGCATCGCTCCCGGTGGCGCGCAGCACCCGGTATTGGGCGGCCCCGGCCACCGGAGTCCAGCTCAGCACGGCCTGGGTGGCGCTGTGGTCGCTCACCCGCAGCACGGGGGTAAGCGCTGCAGCTACGCCTTGCCCCGGAGTGCCCTTGGCGGCCAGCTTTTCAGCCATGCGCCACACGGCGGCAATCTGCACGCCCCGCTTCTGGGCGTAGTAGCCGCCCGGATAGGGGTCGTACATCTGGTCGTTGTAACCCCACCAATCCCAGCAGCCCATGGGGTTCAAGGGTTGGCTGCCCAGAATGTTGGGAATGGAGGTGGTGGTCTGGGGGTAGAGCACCACCATCCGATTGGCCTCGGCCCATTCATTGAAGCCGGCGCCGCGCACGAAGCTTTCGCCAACGCTGGTGGCGCTCTGCATGCAGCCGTGGAAGGCGATGTGCAGGCGGCAGGGCTCGCCCGCCTGGCAGGACTGGGGCACATACACGTAGCCGGTCTTGCCCATGGAGATTTTTATCGGCTCCACCGGGCTGGTGCCGTCACGCTTGCGGATGTAGTCCTTCTGCTCGAAGGAATACAGCTTGCCCTGGAGCGCGCCGGTATCGGTGCGACCGGCCAGGGGGCCGTAGAACATTTCCAGCGCCGCGCCGGCTGCGTCGTACAGGGCGCTGCTGCTGGCGGGCTGGTCCTGACAGGCATTGATGAACTTGTTGCCGGTCTGGGCGCAGGGGTTGCAACTGGTGTCCCCCGCCGTGCAGCTGGACGAAATCTGGGCGTGGCCTGCCTTCAGCACATCTTTATGGAAGACCTGGCTGGCGGGAGTGAAGCCCTGGTACCAGTCGATCAGCGCATTGGAGACGGGCGCCTTCACGATGCCGTCGTTATAACCGTGGAACACCCACACCGCCTGATTGGCCAGGTTGCTGACCGAATCGATCAGCCCCTTGTCGCTCCAGGTGCGGGTGTAATCCTTCATCCGATCCATATCCCGGCTGGTGATGGGGGTCATCCCGTAGCTCGGATCCCCCTGCATGCAGCGCTTGATGGCCTGATTCACCCCAGAACCGCCCAGGGAGTCTTGCAGCGCACAGAAATACGGGCCGCCGGCGGTGGCCGCCACGCCCTTCACCGATGCCGAATGGGCCACGCCCATCTGCACCGCCATGAAGGCCCCGGAAGAAATACCAGACACGGTGGTCTGAGAGAGGTCAATCACCAGCTCGGGCAGCGTGCCCGGCGTGGTGTCGAGGGCAAAGGCGGGCAGGGCCAACAGGCCCAGGGCAGCACCGGCCAGGCGGTGACGCCAGCGGTAATCGGACAGTACGGATTTCATGCAAGGCTCCTCTATGTTTTTGGCGTTGCGACAGCGCTACCACTTTGGCATTCATGCAGGCAGCAGAACCAGTGTAGGCGGCTTTTGTTGCGCGGCACAATGAAACATCACCCTAGACACACAAGGCTCCCGCGTCCCCTGTCTGGCCGCACCGGGGGTTTTCCGGCTAATCTCGGTACTTCGCGTTTTCAGCCGAGTGCATGCCCATGACCGAGCCCCTTCTGATTGCCCGTAGCGCCCATGCCGACTGCCTGCTGCTTCCGGGCCGCGCCAACCGCCACGGACTCATCACCGGCGCCACCGGCACCGGCAAAACCGTGACCCTGCAATCCATGGCCGAAGCCTTCGCCCGGATCGGTGTACCGGTGTTCATGGCCGACGTGAAGGGCGACCTGTCCGGCCTGGGGGCTGCAGGCACCGCCTCGCCCCGTCTGGCCCGCCAGCTGGAAGCCCTCGGCCTGCCGCCCCTCGCCCCCCGCGCCAACACCACCGTGTTTTGGGACATCCACGGCGAACTGGGCCACCCGGTGCGCGCCACCGTCTCTGACATGGGGCCCCTGCTGCTGGCCCGGCTGCTCAACCTGAACGACACCCAAGCCGGGGTGCTGCAACTGGTGTTCAAGGTGGCCGACGACCACGGGCTGCTGATTCTGGATCTGAAAGACCTGCGCGCCGTGCTCCAGTACGTGGGCGAAAACGCCAAAGATTTCACCACCCGCTACGGCAACATCTCGGCGGCCTCGGTGGGTGCCATCCAGCGCAACCTGCTGGGCATCGAGGCCCAGGGCGGCGACCAGTTCTTTGGCGAGCCCATGCTCGACATCGACGATCTGATCCAGACCGACCCCCAGGGGCACGGCGTGATCAACATCCTGGCCGCCGAACGCCTGGCCCAGACGCCCCAGCTCTACGCCACCTTCCTGCTGTGGCTGCTGGCCGAACTGTTCGAGCGCCTGCCCGAAGTGGGCGACCTGGACAAGCCGCGCCTGGTGTTCTTCTTCGACGAAGCCCACCTGCTGTTCAAGGATGCCCCCAAGGCCCTGCTGGAGAAGATCGAACAAGTGGTGCGCCTGATCCGCTCCAAGGGCGTTGGGGTGTATTTCGTGAGCCAGAACCCCCTGGACATCCCCGACACCATCCTGGGCCAGCTCGGCAACCGGGTTCAGCACGCCCTGCGCGCCTTTACGCCCCGGGATCAGAAAGCCGTCCAGGCGGCCGCCGACACCCTGCGGGCCAATCCCAGGTTTGATGCCCGTACGGTCATCACCGAACTGGCGGTGGGCGAAGCGCTGGTGTCTTTTCTGGATGAAGAAGGGCGGCCCGGCGTAGTGGAGCGGGCACGCATCGTCCCGCCCGCCTCCCGCCTCGGCCCCCTCAGTGCCGACGAGCGCAAGACCTGCATCCTGGGCTCGCCCATCTACGGGCATTACGAACACATCATCGACCGGGAATCTGCCTACGAACGCCTGCAAGGCACGCCCGAGAGCAATGCCGCCCCCGGCCAGGCCAGCGCGGGCCAGCCCCCGGAAAGCGGCGGGCTGCTGGGGAGTTTGAGCGAAATTCTGTTCGGCAGCACCGGCCCCCGGGGCGGACATCAGCCTGGGCTAGCCGAAGCCGCCGCCCGGAGTGTGGTGCGCTCGGTAGGCACGGCCCTCGGGCGGGAAATCGTGCGGGGCGTGCTCGGTTCGATTCTGGGGGACAGCGGCGGCAGCCGGCGGCGGCGCTAAGTTGGCACACCAGTTGGCGCACCCGTTGGCGTACTAAACCACGCCCCCCGGGCCCAGCCTCAGGCCCAGATGCCCAGGGCCTGGAGCTGGGCAGTGGCGGCCTCGGCCCAGCCCCGGTTGGCCGCCGGGCGGGCCGGGCTGGGGTGCAGCACCCGCCCGAAGCGCACCGGCATCCCGGCCAGCGCGATCTTGGCCCGGCCTTCGGCCCAGGCGCCCACCCCGATCACCCATTCCGGCTCCAGCACTTCCACCAGGCGCCGCAGGTGGCGGTCGCAGGCCGCCAGGAGCGGGCCCTGCTCGGCGGCCGGCAGCTTGTCCGGGGTCAGGTTGCGGCCCGCATCAAAGAAGGCCAGGGGGCAGTAATTGGCCACAAAGTGCTCGGCAAAGAAGGCCTCCGCCGTCCCGAAGCGCTGGGCAAACAGGCCCCACAGGCGGCGTCCACTCACCTCGGAGCGGGTGCACTCAAAACCCTCGATGGGGCGCTTCGGATTCTCGCTGGCCGGGCGCTGCACCGGGGCCACAATCCCCATCCAGTCGCGCACGGCGGCCACTTCACCAAAGGGCACCCCGATCTGCACCATCCCGAAGGGGCCCGGGTTCATCCCCACAAACACCACTTTTTTGGGCCCCTGGCCAAAGCGCTGGAGATAGGCCGCGTGGGGCGCCCAGGCGTACTCCAGCGGGTTGTAGACGTGGGACACCGGCGGGGCAAAGGGCATCCCGGCCAGCTCGGCCGACAGGGCCAGGGCGGCGCGTTCCAGTTCAAGGGCGGTATTCATGAGCAAATCTCGGGCAAGAAAACAAAAAGCCGGGCAGCGCCCGGCACGGACGCCATTTTACCCGGCCCGGGGCGGCTCGGCAGCGGGCTCATGCCAGGGGGCCACCCAGGCCAGTAGCAGCATCCCGGGAATCGCCAGCACCCCGCACAGCAGGAAGAAATCCAGCCAGCCCAGATCCTCCACCAGCCAGCCCGCCGAGGCATTGATGAAGGTGCGCGGCACCGCCATCAGGCTGGTAAACAGCGCCAGCTGGGTCGCCGTATACGCCGGGTGGGTGGTACGCGCCATATAGGCCACAAACGCGGTGGTCCCCAGGCCCACCCCCAGAGCTTCCAGCCCGATCACCCCGGCCAGCACCCCGAGCCGGCTCGCATCGGCCGGCGCAGGGCCCAGCCAGGCGAGCCACGCAAACCCGAAAATGGCCAACCACTGGACCACCCCGAACACCCACAGGGCCCGGTTGATCCCCAGCCGAACCATCCACACCCCGCCCACCAAGCCACCGATGACGCTGGGCCACAGACCCGCATTTTTGGCGACCAGGCCAATCTCGGTCTTGGTGAAGCCCATGGCCAGATAAAACGGCGTCGCCAGGGCCGTGCACAACGAATCCCCCAGCTTGTAGAGAAAAATGAAGAGCAGCACCAGCAGCGCCGAACGCAGCCCGTGGCGGGTGAAAAATTCGTGGAAAGGCTCCACCACCGCCTCCCGCAGCGTGCGCGGTTGGCTGCCCGAGGCCCGGGGCTCAGCCACTTTGAGGCTCATCAGCAGGCCCGGCGCCATGAACAGGGCGGTGATCAGAAACACCTGGGGCCAGGGCAGATGATCCGCCAGCACCAGCGAGAGGGAGCCCGGCACCAGCCCGGCCAGCTTGTAGGCATTCACGTGGAGTGCATTGCCCAGGCCCAGCTCGATCTCGGGCAGCAGCTCGCGCCGGTAGGCATCCAGCACGATATCCTGGGTGGCCGACAGAAACGCGATGAGTGCCGTGGCGGTGAGCACCAGTCCCAACTGATTGGTGGGCGACAGGGTGCCCACCCAGGCAATCGCCCCCAGCAGCAGAAACTGGGTCAGGGCCATCCAGCCCCGGCGCCGGCCCAGCAGGGGCAGGGCGTAGCGATCCAGCAGGGGCGACCACAGGAACTTCCAGGTGTAGGGAAACTGGATCAGCGCAAAGGCACCAATCGCCTTGAGCGACAAGCCCTCGGTGCTCAGCCACGCGGGCACCAGGTTGAGCAGCAGGTAAAGGGGCAGGCCGGAGGAAAAGCCGGTGAGCACGCACACCAGCATCCGCCGGTTGGCCAAGGCCGCCCAGGAAAATTCAGCCATCGGTTCGATCCAACTAAAGCAAGAGCGGCATGATAACAATCGGTTACTTGCTTGCAGCCCCGCCCGCCACGAAAAATCCCCGCACCACAAAACCATACGGAGACACGCCATGCACCACCTCTGCATCATCTTCCACGCGGGCCGGGAGTACGAGTTTCATGTCCATGCCGACGAGCTCCAATCTCTGGGCGACGAGGAAGCCCGGGAATGGCTGCACGAAGAATTCGACGAACTGGAATGCACCCCCAGCAATCCGGTGGGCAAGGTGCTGATCCTGGACGTGATCCTCAACGTAGCCAAATACGGCGGCGAAAACCGCTTTGCCCAAGGCAGCGACTGGGCCCACCAGTTTGTGCGCTGCGTAGCCCGCGTGCTGGATCGACCGAGCATCAGAATTGACGTGCCGGGGTTTGTGGTTGGATAAAATCTATTTGACATTTGTTTTCAATTTAAAAGCCTGCAAATAAGCAGGCTTTTTGTTTTTTTATAAAACCCAGCCACAAAATTTATTTCATTCAATTCAGATTCTTATGCCAATAAAATTTTAATCCTTTTAAAAACACCAAATACACCTCGCCAATTTATCGTTAAAATTCGTTAAATATTTCACGAATCTTATTCCATTTGAATGAAATGATTCTCCCGCCGATTCACACAACACCACTGCACGGAGAATCAAATGCGCACCAGCACCACTTTCAAAATCGCCGCCCTTCTTATTTCTCAACTTATTGCCGGCGCAGCTTCTGCAAATCTTATTCGCAACGGGGGGTTTGAAGAGCGTCCAGTTAGCGAACTCTATCTCCCAGCAGGAAGCACCTACATGCCAGGCTGGACTGTAATCAACGAAACGATCACTCAAGTACATACAAATTTCTACGGCGGCGTCTCCTCTTCCGAAGGCTCTCAACTACTTGATTTGAGCGGATATTACGGCAGAGGCGGAATCAAATCCGACAACTTTTCAACGACCATCGGCAATACCTATACGGTTCAATTCGCCCTGGGTGCCTTTTCAGTCACGGGCACCAATGTCGTGCTTGACGTATGGGTGAACAATATAAAATTCACAACCTTTGTTAACATGCTGGACCCTGGAAAATACTCCGACTGGGAAACCAAGACCTTTAGCTTTATGGCCACCGACGCCCTGACATCCCTGTCCTTCTCTGTATCCCAAGACCCCTCCACCAATAGAGCGGGCGTCGGCCTCGACAATGTGATTGTCACCGCAGGCGGCACGCCCACCCAAGTCCCCGAGCCGGGCATTGCGGGGCTTGCCCTCTCTGGCCTGCTGGGCATGGCCTGGATGCGGCGCCGTAAAAAATAAAGTTTCCAGGTGGCATCAAGCCCGATTGATCCTAAAATACGCTTCTTGCGGTTGTAGGGATTTCGGGCAAGATGAAAAAATCCGTCCGGCGCCTGCGCGGCGCCAAAGGCGAATGGTATGTGGCCCTTCAGGTGGCTTTATTTGGTTTGGTCGGGCTGGGGCCCGCCCGGATGGACGGGCTGCCCGCCTGGCCCCTGAACGAGGCCTGGAGCCAGGTGCTCGCCGCCGTTTTGCTACAGGCGGGGCTGACCCTGGTTTGCATGGCGGCTTGGCGACTGGGGCGCCACCTTTCGCCCCTGCCTCACCCTCGAGAAGGCGCACCGCTGATCGAAGATGGCCCGTTTCGCTGGATGCGTCACCCCATCTACACCGGCCTGGTGCTGATGGCCCTGGGCCTGGGCTGCTGGCGCCAGGGCTGGCTGGGGATCTGCTGGGCGCTGGTGCTGCTGGCCTTCTTTGATCTGAAGGCCCGGCGGGAGGAAAGCTGGCTCATTACCCGTTACCCGGCCTACGGGGCCTATCGGCAGCGGGTCAGGAAATTCATTCCCGGAATTTATTGAGCCTCGAAACGGCCCCTCTCTACTCCAGCTCTCCCCGATTGCGCCCTTTTTGCTTGGCGCGATACAAACGGGCATCCGCCTGACGGATGAAGGCCGGCAAATCGCCCTCCGCCCGGGGCAGCCATGCCGCGCCCAAGGACAAAGTAACGACGCCCCAACCACTGTTACCCTCATGGATCATGGCCATACCACGCACCGCCGCCAGCAAGGCATCAGCCACCTGGGTTAATTCGGCGCATGAAACCAAAGGCAGCACCACCGCAAACTCTTCGCCCCCGTAGCGGGCCGCAAAACCGGACTGAATCACCCGTCCCACCTGCAAGCGGTCCACCACCACCGCCATGGCCGTCGCCACGGCCCGCAGGCAATCATCGCCCGCCAAATGGCCATAGCGGTCGTTGTATTTTTTGAAGCAATCCACATCCAGCATCAAAAAGCCCAGGCTATCGCCCCGGCGCAGGGCCTCGTTCCAGATGTGCTCCAGGCGCAGATCCAGGTAGCGGCGATTGAACAATCCCGTGAGCCCGTCCTGATTGGCCAGGGCTTCGAGCTTGAGATTGGCTTGGGTCAGTTCGGCGCGCAGGGCGGCAATGCGAGCCATGGCCTTCATCTTGGCCGCCAGGACGGCCGGCGGGGCCATTTTGGGGATGAAGGCATCAGCCCCCGCATCGATGGCCGTCACCAGATGTTCAGAACGCTCCGAACCCGTGAGAAAAATGATGGGCGTCCAGGCGCCAGCCCGCTCAGCTTCCAGTTTGCGGATGTGCTGGACTGCTGCAAAGCCGTCCATGACCGGCATTTCCATGTCCATCAGCACCAGATCCGGAGTGCTCTGACGGAATACATCCAGCGCTACCAAGCCGTTTTCTGCCAGCACCACTTCATGGCCAATGGCATTCAGGCGTGCGCCCAATACCGCAGCCACGGCCCTGGAATCGTCCACCAGCAGAATACGCATTGCTCTGTGCCCCGAATACCACTCATCAAGCATTGAGTAACGCCCACGCATGGCAAAACTTGAGCCTTCCGGCGCCCTTGGGGCAGATCAAGGAAAACCACCGCTCAAACCACCAGACTGGCGCCCATGGACACCCCGGCCCACACCTCCCCCCACAACACCGCCCCCCCGGGCGATCTGGCGGTCTGGATTTTCATCCTGGCCGAACTGCTCGCCTTTGGCGTGTTCTTCGCGGCCTACGCCTTCACCCGGGCGCGCCATGTGGCCCTGTTCGACGCCATGCAGCAGACCCTGGACCGCCACACCGGCGCCCTCAACACCCTGCTGCTGATCGGCGGGAGCTGGTGCGTGGCCCGGGCGGTGGAGGCCGTGGAGCGGGATCGCAGCCCCACCGGCTTTCGCTGGCTGCTGGGCGCCCTGGCGTGCGGGGCGGGCTTCGTGCTGGTCAAGGGCAGCGAATACCTGGCCGCCTTCAGCGCCGGGATCAACCTGTCCACCAACACCTTCTACATGTTTTACCTGTCCCTCACCTTCTTCCACTTCATGCATGTGCTGCTTGGGCTGGTGGTGCTGGCCATCCTGGCCTGGCAGACCCGGGCCGGCGTGTATGGGCCCACGCGCAGCCATGGGCTCAACGGGCTCGAAAGCGGCGCCGCCTACTGGCATATGGTGGATCTGGTGTGGATCGTGCTGTTTCCGCTGGTGTATGTGATGCACTGAGGCCGCCCCCATGTCCGCCAACACCAAGCTCACCCCTGCCATCCCGCGCCTCAACCGCAGCGCCGTCCTGCTCGCCCTCGCCACCCTCATCACCCTCGGGGTGGGCGAACAAGGGCTGGGCGGCCGGGCCATCATGGCCCTGCTCCTGGGCCTCGCCCTGTTCAAGGGGCGGCTGATTGTGCTGGATTTCATGGGCCTGCGGCGCACCGCCCCGCTCTGGCGCCGTCTGGTGCTGGGCTGGCTGGTGCTCCAGGCCCTCGTGATCGCCCTTGCTTACAGGATCTCATCCTCATGAACGCCCCCCTCGCCCTCCCCTTCTACCAGGCCGCCGGCAACGAAATCGAAGTGTTCGAACAGGCCTGGCGCAACCGCCTGCCCCTGCTCATCAAGGGCCCCACGGGGGTCGGCAAGACCCGTTTCGTCGCCCACATGGCCGCCCGCCTGGGGCTGCCCCTGTACACCGTGGCCTGCCACGACGACCTGACCGCCGCCGATCTGGTGGGCCGCCACCTGCTGGGCGACGGGCAAACGGTCTGGTGCGACGGCCCCCTTACCCGAGCGGTGCGGGAAGGCGGGATCTGCTATCTGGATGAGGTGGTGGAAGCCCGGCGCGACACCACGGTGGTGATTCACCCCCTGGCCGACGACCGGCGCCAGCTCCCCATCGAGCGCACCGGCGAACTGCTCCACGCGCCCGACAACTTCATGCTGGTGATGTCCTACAACCCCGGCTATCAGAACTTCCTGAAGGGCCTCAAGCCCTCCACTCGCCAGCGCTTCATCAGCCTGCGCTTCGACTTCCCGGCCGCCGCCCGGGAAGAAAGCATTCTGATCGGCGAAACCGGCTGCGCCCCCCTCCTCGCCCGCCAGCTGGTGTCCATCGCTCAACGCCTGCGCAGCCTCAAGGATGTGGATCTGGAAGAAGTCGCCTCCACCCGCCTGCTGGTCTATGCCGCCAAGCTGGTCAAGGTCGGCCTCGACCCCGTCGAAGCCTGCCGCTCCGCCCTGGTGGAAAGCCTCACCGACGACGTGGACGTAACCGAAGCCCTGCTGGAGGTGGTGCAGGCGACGTTTGGGCGGTAAACACAACCGAAGCACCCAAGGGCGTTGACAGCACGTCCCTACACGCATGGAATAGCATATCGGCGCCTGCGCCCAATACATTTCATTTTCAGAGCCAAACCCATGCGCATACTTTTCTGCAACATCGGATGGATGGAGCAATATCAAGGGCTGAATGCTCAAGATCAAATCAGCGGTGGCGGAGCCTACGTTCAACAGCAAGGACGAGGACATGAAGTGTGTAACTTCAGCCCCTACAAGCACCAACTATACGGCTACGTACAAGCTCCCGGAGCCCAAATAAATCTCAACCGGCTCGGTGGGTGTGATGAGGATGAATACCTCGGTGGAATTACCGTTGTCTGGACAGCCACACACCCGGACGGAGG
>JAJTBM010000023.1 GCA_021286885.1 Rhodocyclales bacterium | reverse complement strand
TTCGCGCACGATGGCCTGGGCCAGCACGGTGGCGGTGGTGGTGCCGTCACCGGCGATGTCGGAGGTCTTGGAAGCGACTTCCTTGACCATCTGGGCGCCCATGTTGGCGAACTTGTCCTTCAGTTCGACTTCCTTGGCCACGGACACACCGTCCTTGGTCACGGTGGGGGCGCCGAAGGAACGCTCCAGCACCACGTTGCGGCCCTTGGGGCCCAGGGTCACCTTGACGGCGTCGGCCAGGATGTTAACACCCTCAACCATGCGGGCACGGGCGGAATCACCGAACTTGACTTCTTTAGCTGCCATTGTTTGTTTCTCCAGAATTTCTTAGTGAAAGGGACAGACGTGGGGGCGAGGCTCAGGCCTCCAGCACGCCCATGATGTCTTCTTCGCGCATGACCAGCACTTCCTGACCATCGACCTTGACGGTCTGGCCAGCGTACTTGCCGAACAGGACGCGGTCGCCGACCTTCACATCCATCTTGCGCACTTCGCCGCTGTCGAGGATCTTGCCGTTGCCGACGGCCAGCACTTCGCCCTGATCGGGCTTCTCGCCGGCGGAGTCGGGGATGACGATGCCGCTGGAGGTGGTGCGTTCAGCTTCGATGCGCTTGACGATCACGCGATCATGCAAGGGACGGATTTTCATGGAGTGGGCTCCTACTCGGTTGGTACTCGGCGGATTCCCGCCTACAAACTATGGGATAGAAACTACCGCAGGATCGGGGCGCTGTTAGCACTCCCCCCTGACGAGTGCTAATAATAGGGGCGACCCCTGCCGTTTTCAAGAGCCACAACACGCAAAATCCGCCGCCCCTGCTCCATGGAGGGATCCTGGCCGCATCAGAGCACGACACCCTCGCAGGAATGCACCAAAACCCACCAAAATTTATGCCGCAATAACCGAGCACTCGACAATCATCAACAGCTTTACTTTGGCAAGATTGTTAAAGCATGTCATACCGATTAAAATGTAATTTATGCTTGCGCTCGTGTAACAAAACCTGCCCAAACTGCATAAGTCCTTACACTGACAGGGTTTTTTAAACAACCGTTTTACCCGGGTGTCTACAAAAAGAAACTTGTGTTTTCATGATGGGGGTCACAGCCAAGCCTGATCTGCCGAAATATAGTGTAGCGACCGACACATCTGTCGGAGGCCCACAATGGCTTGCACGATTTTTGCTTCCCTCTGCTTACTGATCTTTGTTAGCCATGGTCCCGTAGCTGGCTGAAGGTGTTTTCGACGCTTCCCGTCACGCCCTTCGCCGCTCTCAGCATTCTCCCATGGCGTTTAATTGATGATTGTCGCTCCCCTGGGCCAGCCAACCGCCTGGAGAAAACTGATGTCCAATACCCCTCGCCTGCGCCTCTGTCATGCCGGGATGGAAGGTCGCTCGCTGCACGCCTTCGAGATTTTTCTGTCCCGGATCACGTCGATTGAATTCCAGATCACGCCCGAAGACCAGGCCGACGTAGGGTTCATCGATCTGGATCATGAACGCGGACCGCAACTGCTGGAAGAACAACGGCGTCTCTTCCCGAGTCGTCCTCTGATCGTCGCCACCCAAAAAGCACTGGCCAGCAACGACGCCCTGGTGGTTCCCCTGGGCAAGCCCATCGGGCTGGGCGCCTTTACGGCTGCATTGGAGCAAGTGCGCACCCTGCTGCCGGCCTCATGGGCGGCACCTACACCCCTGGAAGCCGCCGCAACACCAGCGCCGGCGCCAGTTCAAGCCCAACCAGCCCCGGTGGCAGCATCCGCAGCCCCCCAAGACGAACACAGCCTAATGGCCCAGCAAGGGCAAGACAGCCTGTTCCTGCTGCGTCAGCAAGAAGAACGGATGGCTGCGTTTTACGTGGGGACCAAGCCTGATATCGACCTGAACGATGCCACCGCCCGGGTTGCTGTGTTCTACGAACCCGCCAACTTCCTGCAAGGCACCATTTCCCGGGCCCGTAGCCACGCCCAGGAAATTGGCCGTCCCGTCAAAATCAACGATGGGCTGGGCACCGTGCTTTACCTCTCCCCTGGCGACAACCACGCCCATCAGGTCTGTTCCAACAACTCCCTGCGCGCCCTGGCCCAGCTGCCCACCCAACCTAGCGTGCAAATGGGTCAGATCGATCACCATGAACTTGCAAGCATGGAAGATTTCCCCACCCGGCCGCTGATCTCCCTGGAGTGGGATGCAGCCCTGTGGGCCTCCCGGGGCCGCCTGCCCCTGGGAACCGATCTGGATGCCCCGGTGCGCCTGAACGCCTGGCCCGACCTCACTCGGCTGGTGATTCCGCCTGAAGCCATGCGGATCGCTGGTCTATGGTCGCGCCAACGCCTCAGCCTGCGTCAGACCCTGGAGCAACTCCAGATTCCCCAACGCTATGTGTTTGCTTTCTACAGCGCCTGTCACGCCCTGAACCTGGTGAGCCAGCCCGAACTGGCTCGCCAGACCCAAGCAGCCCATCAGCACCCCACGCCCAGCGCCACCCCCGAGCCTCAGGAGAGCGTGGCACCACAACAGCCCGCCATGCGCGGCCTGTTCAAACGTTTGCTGGGCAAATTGCTCGGCACCCGACTGGGCGAAGCCGAGGCTGGCTGACACACCAGGGCATACACAGGATTTCAAGCCTGGCGTGCATTTTCCAGGGTATCCTAGGATGAAAGGATTTCCCTCGCCCTCATGAGCCACTACAAAATCATCTTTGGCGGCCCCGTCGGGGCTGGCAAGACCACGGCTGTCGCTGCCGCCAGCGACATCCCGCCCGTCAGAACCGATGCGGCGGCTTCCGATGAAGTCCGCTCCATCAAACCCCTGACCACCGTCGCCATGGACTACGGGCTGATGAAGCTGGCCGACGGCAGCACCATCCACTTGTACGGCACCCCAGGGCAAGACCGCTTCGATTTCATGTGGGAAATCCTGACCATGGGGGGCATTGCCCTCATCCTGCTGGTGGACAACTCCCGCGCAGACCCTGTGAAGGACATGCGGTTTTACCTCCAGGCCTTCAAAGACTTCATCAGCCGCACGGCTGTAGCCATCGGCGTCACCCACACCGATGCAGCCCCCCTGCCCGAGTTGTCCGCCTACGCCCAAGCCCTTGAAGAAGAAGGCATGAGCTGCGCCCCCATCTTCACCGTAGATGCGCGCAACAAGCGCGATATCTGCCTGTTGATCGAAGCAGTCCTGAGTGTCATTGACCCACTTGCTCGTGCCTGAGCAACTCGCAAGCTGAACGCAAGCATTCCGTCAGACCCGCGCAAGCGGGGCTTTCTAGACTGTTTCTTTGTTTGACGCGAGCGCTTGCCCTTGCCCCCCCTCCTCCGCGCCATCGTTGCCCCCTTGGGGCTCTTGCTCAGCGTGCTTGGCTACGCGTCTCCAGCCTGGAGTGGTGAGCATCGAGCCATCTCCCTAACCGAAGCCCAGGCCCGCCTGCTGGATGCCAACCCGGACATCCTGCGCGCCCGAGCAGCCCTGGCCGGTGCCCGGGCCGACCTGCAAACCGCCGGCGCCCGCCCCAACCCCACCCTGGGGGTTTCGGTATCCAGCATCAAGCCGGGGCAACGGGGCAGCTACTGGGATCGCCCCCTCGATCAAATCCTGAGCCTCAACCAGACCCTCGAACGGGGCGACAAGCGCGCCCTGCGCCTGCAGGCCGCCGAACACGGCCTGCAGGCCAGCCAGGCCGAGCTGGACAACACCATCCGGCTGATGCGTGGCGAACTGGCCGGTGCCTGGGTGCAACTCAAAGCCGCCCAGGAAATCCACCAGACCGCCCTCGAAAACGCGGCCCTGGCCGAGCGCACCGCCCAGGCAGCCGCCGTACGCCTGAAAGCCGGCGACCTATCCGGCGTGGATGCAGCCCGCTTTGCCGCCGATGCCGCCCGGGTGCGCAACGATGCGCGCCTCTCCGAACTGGATCTGACCCGCGCCCAACTCGCGCTGGCCCTGCTGTTGGGCTATCCAGCCGACGGCCCGGCGCTGGTCGCAAAGGGTGATTGGCCCACCGCCCCGGCTCCCTCCCGGCCCGCCGAAGGCCAGGAGCGCCCCGACCTGGCCGCTGCCCGCCTGCGCCTCGCCCAGGCCGACCAGCAGCGTAATCTTGCCCGGGCCCAGCGCACCCGAGACATCACGGTGGGGGTGCAATACGAACACCAGCCCCCGGATGGCCGCAACACCTACGGCTTCAGCCTCTCCATCCCGCTGTTTGTGGGCAACGACTTCCGGGGTGACATCGCCCGCAGCGAGGCCGACTACACCACCGCCAGCATCCAGCTCGAAGACATCCGGGCCCGGGCCCGCAGTGAGCAGCAGGCCCTCTCCTCCGAATTAGCCGCCCATCAGGCCACCTTCAACACCCTGCGCGACCAGGTGCTGCCTGCTGCTGAACGCGCCGCCAAGGGGGCTGAAGTCGCCATTCTCAAGGGCGGCATGGGGCTGACCGACTACCTCGACACCCAACGCACCCTGCGCATTACCCGGATCGAACTGATTCAGGCCCGGGCAGCCCTGGCGAGCACCGCCCTGCTGCTGAACCTGGCTGAGGACACACAAAAATAATGAAAGCGCTGCACATCCTCACCGCACTGGGGGTCAGCCTGATGGCCGCCGCTGCTGGCTACCGTCTGATCAACACCAACGGCAACCCGGCAGCGCCCCCCCAGGAAAACGTGATTCAAAAGCCCTCAGCCGAGCCCGGCGTACTGCGTTTTCCCACAGGTTCGCCGCAGCTCGCCCGAATCAAGGTCGAAAGCGCGATCAATAGCCCGGTGCCCATGGACGAACCCCTGGCCGCCCGGGTCAGTTACGACGAAGGGCGCACCGCCCGGATCTTCAGCCCCATCGCCGGGCGGGTCATCGAAATCCGTGGCCAACTGGGTGACACGGTCAAGGCCGGCACCCCGCTGGCCGTGCTGGATGCGCCCGAGCTGGGCAGCGCCCGGTCGGATCTGGCCAAGGCCCAAGCTGACGCCGATCAGAAGCACGCCGCCTTCCAGCGGGCCCGCAGCTTGCTGGACGCGGAAGTCATCCCGCGCCGGGATCTGGAAACCGCTCAGGCCGACTGGCAGCAGGCCCGGGCCGAAGTGGAGCGGGCCCGCCTGCGCATCAGCAACCTGACCCAGGGCGGGCAGGTGGATGGTGAGCGCTTTGTGCTGCGCGCCCCCCTGAGCGGCGTGATTGCGAGCCGCAAGATCAACCCGGCCATGGAGGTGCGCCCCGATGCGGACGAGCCCCTGTTCGTGGTGAGCGATCTGAGCAAACTGGCAGTGCTGGTGGATGTGCCCGAACGCAATCTGGCAGGCATCCGGGTGGGCAAGAGTGCCCAGATTGAAGTCCCGGCCTATCCCAACCGCAGCTTCCAGGGCAAGGTGATGCAGGTGGATCCGGCTCTGGACCCCCAAACGCGCCGCGTCCAGGCCCGTATTGCGGTGGATAACACCGAAGGCCTGCTCAAGCCCGAGATGTACGCCAAAGTGGCCATCCAGGCCGATAGCCAGGAAACCCTGCCGCGCCTGCCCATCGGCGCGCTGCTGGTGGAGGGCGTCAAGAACTTCGTGTTTGTGGAGCGGGAAACCGGCGTGTTTGAAAAGCGCGAGCTGAGCCTCGCCGTACAGACCCGCAGCTATGCCTACGCCTCATCGGGCATCAAGGCCGGCGAGCGGGTGGTCAGCGTCGGTGCTCTGCTCCTGAACGCAGAACTCACCAGCAGCGCCCGGTAAACCCGCATGTTTGACAGCCTCATCACCGCCGTCCTGCGTCAACGGGCCTTTGTCATCATCGCCGCCCTGACCCTGCTGGGTTACGGGCTGTATGCCTTCAACCAGATCTCCATCGAGGCCTTCCCGGACGTGCAGGATGTGCAGGTCCAGGTCATCACCCAGGCCATCGGCCAGGCGCCCGAGGAGGTCGAGCGCACCGTCACCCTGCCCATCGAACGCGAGATGAGCGGCGTACCGGGCATGACCCAGCTGCGCTCGGTGTCCATCACCGGCCTGTCGGTGATCACCCTCACCTTCAACGAAAAAACCGCCGACTACTTTGCCCGCCAGCAAGTGCTGGAGCGGCTGCAGACGGTAAATCTACCCCCCGGCATCCAGCCGACCCTGGCGCCCCTCACCACGGCGGTGGGCGAGGTCTACCGCTATATTCTGGAAGCCCCCGCCAATGCCTCCCGGGAGGAAATCCGAGCCATCCAGGACTGGACCATTCGTCCAACGCTGCGCATGGTGCCGGGGATTGCTGATGTGGTGAGCTTTGGGGGCGCGATCCGCGAAATGCAGATTCGCATCGACCCCAACCTGCTGCGCAAGTACAAGCTGGGGCTGGATGACGTTACCCAGGCCCTGACCAATGCCAGCGGCAACGGCAGCGGCGGCCTGCTGCGCCGGGGGGATGAAGCCCTGGTGGTGCGCAGCCTGGGCCTGTTCAATGATCTGAACGACATCCGCGACGTGGTGATCGAAGCCCGCAACGGCAAGCCTATCCGGGTGGGGGATGTGGCCGAGGTCGAGCAGGGCGCCCGCCCGCGCACCGGCATCGTGGCCTACAACGACAAGGACGACGTGATCGAAGGCATCGTGCAGATGACCAAGGGCGGCAATGCCGCCAAGATCGTGGAAGCCCTGCACGCCAAGGTGGACGAGGTAAACGCCCGCCTGCCCCAGGGCTACCGCATCCGCCCGATCTACCAGCGCACCGAACTGATTGCCCACACCGTGGCCACCGTGGGTGAAAACCTGCTGGTGGGCGCAGTGCTGGTGACCGCCATCCTGCTGGGCTTCTTGCGCAATCTGCGGGCCGCCATCATCGTGGCCGGGGTGATCCCGCTTTCGCTGATGTTCGCCTTCATCCTGATGCACGCCCTGGGGGTTTCGGCCAACCTGATCTCCCTGGGGGCGGTGGACTTCGGGGTGATCATCGACAGCGCGGTGGTGATGGTGGAAGCACTCATGGTGCGTCTGGCCATGGATGCCCAGCACGACAACCACAGCATCAGCTCCCCGGTGGGGCGGCGCATCCATGCACTCAAGCACACCTGCATTGAGCTGGGGTCGCCCATCCTGTTCTCCAAGCTCATCATCATCGTGGCCTTCCTGCCCATCTTCACCTTTCAGCGGGTGGAGGGGCGGATCTTCACGCCGGTGGCCCTGACCCTTTCGTTTGCATTGCTCGGGGGCCTGATCCTGACCATGACCCTGGTGCCCACCCTGCTCTCGTTTGCCCTCAACAAGGACATGGCCGAGAAGGAAAGCCCCTGGCTGCACCGCCTCCAGCACCGTTACCGGGCACTGGTAGAACGGCTGCAATTGCGCCGCAAACGGGTCATCGGCACGTCCATCGCCTCCCTGGTCGCTGCGCTGGCCCTCTCGCCCCTGCTGGGCTCCGAGTTTCTGCCCAAGCTGGACGAAGGCAACATCTGGCTCACCGTCACCCTCCCTCAATCCACCGCACTTTCCAGCACCAAGGAGATCGAACGCCAGGTACGCACCATCCTGCTGAGCTACCCTGAAGTGAAATCGGTGATCACCCACGTGGGCCGGCCCGATGATGGCACCGACCCCAAGGGCCCCAACAACCTGGAAATCCTGGTGGATCTGAAACCCCACGGGGAATGGCGCTACGCCAGCAAGGACGCGCTGGAGGAAAGCATGGGATCCCAGCTCTCCACCATTCCGGGCCTGCCCACCAACTTCTCCCAGGTGATCGAAGATAACGTAGAGGAATCCCTCTCCGGCGCCAAGGGCGAACTGGCGGTCAAGGTGTTTGGCCCCAATCTGGAGATTCTGGAAGCCAAGGGGCGTGAAATTGCCGACGTGCTCAACCACATCCGGGGCTCCGCCGACGTGGCCGCCCTGCCGGTGGGCGGTCAGAGCGAGGTCGACATCCGCCTGCGCCGGGACGCCCTCGCCCGCTACGGCATCCGGGTACAGGATGTGAACACCCTGATCCAGACCGCCCTGGGCGGCAGCGTGGTGAATACCTACTTCGATGCAGACCGCCGCTATGATGTCACCCTGCGCTTCGGCCCCAGCTTCCGTGACCAGGTGGACGACATCGCCAGCCTACCCGTGGAGCTGCCCGACGGCCAGAACAGCATTCCGCTGGGCGATGTGGCCGACGTGGAGTTGCGCCAGGGCGCCTCCCGCATCCAGCGCGAAGCCGGCAGCCGCAACGTGATCGTCAAGGCCAACCTGCGGGGCCGCGACCAGGGCAGCTTCGTGGCCGAGGCCCAAAAGAAGGTGGCCGAAGAAGTGAGCCTGCCCCCGGGCTACACCCTCACCTGGGGCGGCCAGTTCGAGAATCAGCAGCGTGCCATGGGCCGCCTCAAGCTCATCGTGCCCATCACCCTAGGCCTGATCTTCTCCCTGCTGTTCTGGGCCTTCCGCGACATTCGCCCAGCGGCCCTAGTCCTTTCCATGGTGCCCTTCACCCTGATCGGCGGCTTTGCAGGCCTGGCGATTGCGGGCTTGCATCTGTCGGTGTCAGCCGCCGTGGGCTTCATCGCAGTGGCGGGCATTTCGGTACAGAACGGGGTGATCATGGTCGAGCAGGTCATGGAGATTGCACGCCGGGGCGCCACCCGCAGCGAGGCCATTCTGGATGGGGCGATGCTGCGCCTGCGCCCCATCGTGATGACCGCCCTGATGGCCGGACTGGGCCTGCTGCCTGCCGCCCTGTCCCACGGGATCGGCTCTGAAACCCAGCGCCCGTTTGCTGTGGTGATCGTGGGAGGCGTTGTGAGTGCCACCCTGTTCACACTGATTTTGCTGCCGGTGCTCCTGAGTTACGGGGGCCGGCCCGAACCTCGCTTCCGGGAGAATTGATGCGCATCCTGATCGTTGAAGACGACCCTTTACTGGCTGACGGCGTCGCCCAGCTACTACGCGGTGCCGGCTATACGGTGGACTATGTGGCCAGCGCCGAACAGGCCGAAACCGCCCTGCTGACCAACAACTTCAAGCTGCTGGTGCTAGACATCGGGCTACCTGGCATGGATGGTCTGGAGCTCCTGCGCCGCCTGCGCAGTCATAACAATCCCGTGCATGTGCTGATGCTCACCGCCCGAGACGCGCTGAACGAACGGGTCAAAGGCCTCAACCTGGGGGCTGATGACTACCTGACCAAGCCCTTTGCCGCCGTGGAATTGCTCGCCCGGGTGAATGCACTGCTGCGCCGCAGTCGGGGCCAAAACAACCAACGGCGCGAGTTTGGCCCCCTGAGTCTGGATGAAGATGCTCACCGGGCCTGGCTCCAGGGCCTGCCCCTGGAGCTGCCCCGGCGCGAATGGGCGATCCTGCTCTTTCTGCTCGACAATCTGGAACGGGTAGTCAGCAAGGAGCGGATCGTCGCCTCAGTGTGCAGCTGGGATCAGGATATGAGCGAAAATGCAGTCGAAGTTTACATTTCCCGACTACGCACCAAACTGGAGCCTGCAGGTATCCGCATCCGCACCGTGCGCGGCCTGGGCTACATGCTCGAAGACCTGACCCCCCATGGCACCAAGCCTGCGTAAGGCCCTGCTCGTCTGGCTGCTGCTACCAGCCACCCTGGCTCTGATCACCTTCTTGCCCCTGGCTTATCACCTGGTGCACCAACCCGCCATGGAGGCCCTGGATCAGGCCTTGGCCGATGCCAGCCTGGCCCTGATTCCCCATCTGGAAGTCACCAGTGACGGGGAGGCCCGCTTCACCTTCCCGATTGCCGCCGAACATATCCTGCGAGCAGACCGGGTAGACGAAATCTACTACCTGGTGCTGGGCCCCGAAGGGCACTTTATTGCCGGCGACCAAGGCCTCCCTTTTGAAGACCCGGAACACCAGGAGGTGAATGAAGACCGGATCAGCTTCGATGCTCACTTTCGGGGACATCCAATCCGGGTGCTCGCCATTCGGCGCGAGATTGCCAGCCAGACCTTCATGTTCATCACCGCCGAGACCACGCGCAAACGAGACCAGTTACGGGTAGATCTGGCGTTTGCGCTGATCCTGCCACTGATGTTCTTTGCTGGTGCTACCGGTCTCACCATCTGGTTTGCGGTGCGCCACGCTTTGCTACCCATCGAAGACATCCGACGCAGCCTGCAGGGCATGGGCCACCACGCCCTGCGTGCCCTGGATGCCCGTGCTGCACCCACAGAGATCCGCCCCCTGGTGGCCGAGTTCAACCACCTTCTCGACCGCCTGGAGCAGGCCTCTGGTGCCCAGCAGCGCTTTGTGGCCAATGCCGCACACCAGCTGCGCACCCCCCTGGCGGGCGTGCGCACCCAGCTGGAGCTGCTCCAGACCGACCACACTGCGGGACAGCGCCTGCAGCGCACCCACCAATGCATTGGCGCCATCGAACGCCTCACCCGGCTGGTGGGCCAGATGCTGGTGCTGCTTTCGGCTGAACCCGGCGGGCGCAGCGCCGACCTGGCCAGCCCTCTGGATTTGCCCGAGCTGATACGCGAACGCAGCCCGGAGTGGGTACGCCTGGCCAGCAGCCGAAATCTGGATCTGGGCTTTGAACTGGCCCCGGCACACCTGCAGGGCGACACCCTGCTGGTCGGGGAGATGATTGCCAATCTGGTGGTGAACGCCCTCAGTTATACGCCCTCGCCGGGGGAAGTTACCCTGAGCTGCGGCGAAGATGCCCAGCAGGTCTGGATACAGGTGGACGACACCGGCCCCGGGATTCCACCCCAGGCCCGCTTGCGGGTGTTTGAACGCTTTTACCGACTCCCCGGGAGCAGCAGCCCAGGCAGCGGGCTGGGGCTCTCCATCGTGCAGGAAATCGCCCAGAGCCTGGGAGGATCGGCCAGTATTCATGATCGCCCCGAGGGCCCCGGATGCCGGGTGCGGGTAAGCTTTCCATGCCCTCCGGCCGAGCCCACGCCCTCATAGCGGCCTCAAGCAGCCTCAAGTGGCTTACGGCTTACCTCCCGGCCTGCCCCAGCTTGGCCATCCGGGCCAGCCAACGGGCATGGCCGCAACGGGGCGACTCCACCAAGCCCACCAGACTTTCACGAATGGGCCGGATGCCCGCAAAGGACAGCACGTTCAACTCCAGCCCGCGCAATCCGTGCGCAAAATAAACCCAGCGATACCAAAAGGCTGGCATCCCCATGGTCACCACCAAACGGGCAGAACGCCCGCCCAGCACCTTGCGCCAGGGGGTGAGCCCCGCCTGGATCACCAGATCCGGGCGCAGCACCTGCTCCAGAAAACCCTTGAGTAAAGCCGGTAGCGTGCCCAGCCACAGGGGAAAGAAGAACACCAGATGCTCGGCCCACAGCAGATCCAGCCGGGCCCCCATCAGGCCTACCGGCAAGCTGCCCTTTTCCCACTCGGCACGGGAGTGCAGGAGCGGAAAGTTCAGATGGGCCACATCAACAATGCGGACTTCATGGCCAGCCTCCCGGGCAGCTTCAAGATAAGCCTGGGCCAGCGCATGACAGAAATGTCCGCCAGCGGGGTCCGGGTGGCCCTGGATCACAAGGATGCGCTTGCTCATGGGAGTGTCTCCAGCAGGGCACGTAACACTGTGCAACAAAGCCAGTGTGCCCCCCCTCGCCCCACGGGGTCTTGCCCCACGTCAAGGACGCCCCCCATGCACAGAAATGATGGCCTACGGCTGCAAAACCCTGTGATCCCAGGCTGACAAGCCGGGCGCCCTCCCCCACAATCCGGATTCACACTCAAGGAGAATCCACCCATGATGCGTGGTCAATTTGCTGCTGTTGTACTGGTTCTGGTCGGCGCGCTGGCCCTCGCCCGCAATCTGGGCGTTTTCGACTTTGATTTCGGCGAAGTCCTGCGGGTATGGTGGCCGCTGATCCCCCTCTGCATAGGGCTGATCCTGTTTCGCACCCCCAACCCCGAAGGGCGCCCCAGCTCCACGCCCAAAGGTGCGCTCCCGGGCCAGGACAAGCCATGATGGATCTCTGGCGAGGCCGCGCCCTGTTGGCGGCCCGCCACTGAGGGGACTCATCCTGATGAAATACCGCGTATAACCCCAGCCCGGAAAGTCTGCGACCCGCAGGCGCCAGGGTTACCTACCCTCAGCCCAGCAAACCCAGGCCCCCCAGCACAATACGGGTGAGCAAGGCCAGCACCAGCGCCATCCCCACCGAAAGCAACACCGAGAACAAGGCTTCACGCCGTCCCAGGGTTTTGAGCATCACCGCGAAGGTGGATACGCAGGGCACGTAAAAGGTCAGAAAGACCAGGAAAGTCGCTATCTGCACCCCGTTCAGCAGGGGGCCGATATCCTGGCTGCCCAGGGCCTGATAGATCATCAGCAGGGACAGCTCCTTGCGCAGCACCCCAAACAGAATGGGCACCCCCAGGGCCACCGGCAGGCCCAGCCACCAGGCCGTGACCGGCGTCAGCAGAGTGTTGATCACATCATCCGCCCCCCAGTGGGCCAGCAGGGCCAACACCACGCTGCCCAATACCAAGAGCGGCGTCACCACGGTGAGGATGTCCTCGGTGCGCTCCCAGGTCACGGCCAGCACCCGGCGCAGCTGGGGCAGCGCATAGGGCGGAATCGCCTGGATCATGCCCGGGCTGGCCTTCACATAGCGGCGGGTGAGCAGCTTGCCCGACACGGCGATGATGAGCATGGTCAGCAAGAAGATGCCCAACACCCCCTCCCAGCCCAGATATTTGCCCCCAATGGCGAGCACGATGGCCGACCGGGCCGAGCACGGCACAAAGGTGATGAGCAAGGAGGCCACAATGCGCTCCCGCCCCGATGAGGTGGCCGATACCGCCGACAGGGCCGGCACATTGCAGCCCAGGCCCAGCAGGAAAGATACCGCTACCCCCCCATGCAGGCCGATCCGGTGAAAGCCCCGGTCCACCACAAAAGCCACCCGGTGCATCACCCCCGATTCTTCCAGACAGACCAGCAACAACACCAGCGGCAACATATAGGGCACCACGATGCCCACCAGGCCCACCAGGCCATCGGCCACCGCCCGCCCCACCACGCCCACCGTGGAATCCGGCACCCACTGGCCCACCCAGTCGCCCAGGGGTTTGGAGGTCAGGGCATCCAGCCCGGTGCTCACCTCGAACACCATGTAAAGCACCAGCGCAAACACCGCCAGGGTGCCGATCAGACCCCAGCGCGGGTGCAAGAAAATCCGGTCCAGGGCCCGCTTCCAGCCGGCTTTTTCGGCCGCATGGCCCAGGCGGGTCACCTGCTCATGGAGCACCGCCGCCCGGTAATGGCGGTCGGCAAACAGTTCTTCGCCCACTGGGCGCGGCAGCTGGCGGGCGGCCTCGGCCCGGGCCGCTTCAATCGTCCCGGCCAGCTCCGGAAACCGGCAGGCCACCTCCCCCGCGTACCAGGTTTCACCCCGGGCCACCTGGGTCAGCAGCAAGGCATGGGGCACCGGCAGGGCCTCAAGCACTGCACGCTGCTCCAGCACGCGGGCCAAGGGTGCCAGGGCTTGCTGCAGATGGGGGCTGGGTTGCTGGGGCAGCGGGCAAACCCCCGCCCGCACCGCATTCAGGGCCGCCTCAAACAGGGCGGTGATGCCCTTGCCCATGTGGGCCACGGTGGGCACCACCGGCACACCCAAGGCTTCGGAGAGGGCGCCCACGTTGATGTAGACGCCTTTTTCTCGGGCCTCATCAAGGCGGTTGAGGGCGATCACCAGGGGCTTGCCCAGCTGGCACAGCTCCTGGGCCAGGGCCAGATTGGGCTCCAAGGCGGTCGCATCCATCACCTGAATGAGCACATCCGGTGCCTTGAAGCCCCCTTCGCCGGGCAGACCGTCAAACAGGAGGTGCAGCACCTCCCGGTCGGCCTCAACCAGATCATGCAGGGTACGCAGGGAGGGCAGGTCCAGCAGGTCGGCCTGCTCCAGCCCCACATTCACCTGGCAGGCTGCCAGCTCAAGGCCCGACGTGCCCAGAGAGAACTGCTCCACCGCCGTGCTGGACGCCGCCTGGAAGATGGTGCTCTTGCCCGCCCGGGGCAGGCCCAGCAAGGCAACCCGGGGGCGCCGCTTGCCCCGCAGCAGGGTCTGGGGTACGGCAATGGTGGCTGTGGGCACGGCTGCGTTCATGGCCGCACTCCCGCCGTACGCCGGGCTAGACACCGTCCAAAATCAGGGCCCATGGAACACCATCCGCTTAATCGAGTCTGAGTTGCGGATGATTATAGGTGTTAATAAGAATTGTTCGCAAATCTCATCAAAGACTGTGACTCAGACCCGCAGCCCGGCCCGGGTCATCATCAGGATGGCCTGGCCCCGGCTGGTCACCCCCAGAGTGCGCAGGATGGCCGACACATGCACCTTGACCGTCCCCTCCGACAAGCCCAGAAACTCGGCGATGTCCCGGTTGGACTTGCCCTGGGCCACCAGTTCGAGCACCCGCCCCTGGGCGGCGGTGAGTTGAAAACGCTCGGCAAAGGCCTGGCTTGCCGCCCGCCGGGTACGCTGCCCGCCCTCGCCGGTGCTCGCCGTTTCGGGGGTGAACACGCCACCGGCCAGCACCGTGCGCACCGCTTCAATCAGGGTATTGCTGGGGCTGGCCTTGGAGACAAAGCCAGAAGCACCCGCCTTCATGGCCCGCTGGATGGACTCCCGATCATCCAGGGCCGACACCACCAACGCCGGAATATCCGGGAAGCGCTTGGCGATCACCCCCAGGAACGAAAAGCCGTTGATCTCTGGCAGCATCAGATCCACCACCAGCAGATCGCAGTCGGAATCAGCCTCCAGCAAGATCAGCGCCTCGCTGGCACTGCTGGCCTGCTGGCACACGACACCTTCGCCCAGCTGGGCCAGGGTCAGGGCCATGGCCTCGCGTACCAACACATGATCTTCAATAATTAAAATGCGGGTTTGCACGTTTTCTCCCTTGCGCGTCGCCTCTGCCATGCCTTACAGCAAAGGTCAGACTGCGTGAATAATCTTTTGATCCTACCCACCCCGGGGCCAAAGAGGAGACAATTATGCTCCGAGGGAAGCAGGCTTCCCGGCCACCATAACCGGATGCAGATATGTGCAGGGCCATGGCCCTGCCGAAGCTAACCGTTTATCATACCGCCAGCGCCTGTACAGAACTCCGACTTTGTTCCTCCGCTTACTTGAAAGCCCAGAGCCCGCTGCCACACCCTGGCCCATGCCCTGGTATCCCGCCTATCCTTGCTGCTGATGGGGCTGCTCATTCGACTCCTCCTGACCCTGTTGCTCGCTGCCTGGCTTCCCGAAGCCCTGGCGGCGCAGGTGGCGTTCGTGCTTTCCGACGACAGCAAAGCCTTCCAGGACAGCGCCGAAACCGCCGCCACCGAACTGCGCAATGCGGGGCATCGGGTCGAGACCTTCATCCTCAAGGGCAACGATCCGCCTCCGGCCTTCACCAGCCATGCCCTGATCGTCACCTTCGGCTCCCGGGCCGCGCAGGTGCTGAACAATACCAGCCCGCGCAGCCTGTTGCTGCATACACTGCTCCCCCGCAGCGCCTACGAGCGTCTGCCCACCCGCTTTGAAGACAACCGCAAGGTGTCCGCCGTCTTTATCGACCAACCTGTAGGCCGCCAACTCGAACTCCTGCGCATCGCCCTGCCCGACTGGCCCCGGGCGGCGGTACTCACCAGCCGGGACAGCACCGACCTGGGTCGCCAGTTCCAGCAACAGGCCAAAGACCGCCGGCTGCGCCTGCACACCGAACAGGTCAACGACAACGGTGATGTTTACCCGGCCCTCCAGCGCCTGCTGGCCGAGCCCAGCGTGTTGATCGCCACACCAGACAGCAGCCTGTTCAATAACCGCAGCATCCCCAACATTCTGCTTACGGCCTACCATCAACATTCGCCGGTGATGGGCTTCTCGCCCGCCTATGTGAAAGCGGGTGCGCTGCTGGCGCTGTACAGCACACCCGCCCAACTGGGGCAGCAGACGGGTGAAATGGCCCGCCAAGGCTTATCCACCGGCAGCTTCCAGCCGCCTTCCGCCCCACGTCATTTCCGAGTCGGAGTCAATAACTACGTCGCCCGTGCCCTGGGCCTCAACCTGGATGACGAAACCAGCCTGACCGACAAACTGGAGCGCAGCGAAGGGAGCCCATGAACCACCCGCGCAACTGGGACATCCGTCCCCGGGCCATGCTGATTGCAGCCCTTCCGGCGGTGACCATGGCCATCGTACTGATCGCCTACTTCACCTCCACCCGGCTCTCCGATCTGGAAGAAGCCCATTCCCAGCGAGGCAAAGCCCTCGCCCGCCAGTTGGCCGCCATCAGCGAATATGGTCTTTTTGCCGGCAACCTGGACGTCCTGCGCCGCCAGACCAATGCCATCCTCCAGGAAAAGGATGTGACCCGGGTGGCCGTTTTTGGCCCCGCTCACGAAGCCCTGGCAGACAGCAGCAAACCGAATCCGGGCAGTCCCTTTAATGCGGGGCCCCTGAGCTTCCGGGAGTCCGTCACGGGCACCCGGATCAGTCTCGAAGATGCGTTTACCGAGGTCGGCCCCCCCCGCATCCTGTCCGATTCGGAATGGGAAACCTCCCTGGACGGGGATCATGCCCCCAGCCCCCAGCCCCCGCGCACCGAGAGCCTGGGGGAAGTGCTGGTCGAGATCAGCCAGGAATCCCTGCTCAACGAAGAAGCCAAGCTGCTGCGCA
>JAJTBM010000466.1 GCA_021286885.1 Rhodocyclales bacterium | reverse complement strand
ATTGTGGCGGCGGGGAATTCGGGAGGCGCGGTGCAGTTTCCGGCGTCGTCCATCTGGGTGTTGGCGGTGGGGGCCCTGGGCTTGCAGGGTGAGTTTCCGCCTTCTGCCTGGGAGGCGCGCCAGATCCTGCCCCAGGCTGTGAGCCCGGAGGGCCTGTTTGCGCCCAAGTTCTCGTGCTTTGGCCCCCAGGTGGCGGTGTGCGGGCCGGGGGTTGGGATTATCTCCACGGTGCCGGGCGGGTTTGCGCCGGATTCGGGAACATCCATGGCGGCCCCCCATGTGGCGGGCTTGGCGGCGCTGCTGTTGAGCGATCCGACCCTTGCGGCACGCCTGGGGCCCCGGGGGCCGGGGCGGGTGGCGGCCTTGTTCCATCTGCTGCGCTTGCTCAGTTCTCCGGTGCTGGCCCATGACCCGGAAAACCGCTTGGGGGCAGGGGTGCCGCGTCTGCACAACCTGGCGCGGGTGCTGGGCTAAAGGCGGGTAAGGCGTGTTGTCTGCGTCAGGCTGCTGGCCGGGCGCCCCCAGGGGCCCCGGCCAGCGTTCGTTGTTTTCAGCTTCAGTTCAAGCTCAAGTACGTTCCCCTATTGGTTCATATATGCATGGCGTTGGCCGTGCTTTCAGCCGAAGCCGGGCGAGCCAGCAGCAGGGCTGCTTCGGTGCGGTTGCGTACCCCCAATTGGCGGAACATGGCATTGATGTGGTTCTTCACCGTGCCTTCGGCCATGCCCAGAATGCGGCAAATCTGCTTGTTGGATTTGCCCAGGGCCAGGAGTTCCAGTACATCCTGCTGGCGCCGGGTGAGGTTGCCGCCCACCTGCTCCAGGCGCCGGCTGGCGTGGCGCAGCTGGGTACCCTTCATCCCGTTGGGAATGTGGATGGTGCCTTGCAGGGCGATGTTGAGGGCGGCGGTGTAGTGGGCGCTGGTGCCGCATTTGTCCACCACGCCCAGGGTTTCCAGTTCCAGGGCGCGTAGCACGTTGTCCCAACTGGGGTCCTGGCTGGCGAGCAGGATGCGGGGGTGCTCAAAGTGGCTGCGCAGCTGGCGTATCACTTCGGTGTAGTGAAGGGCCTTGAACTCCATGTCCACGATGCTGAGGGTGGGGATGAAGTGGTTGCTGCTTTCCCGCGTGAGGCTGTCTACATCCGAAGCCGTAGACAGCCGACAGCCGGGGTACTCTCTTTGCAAGACCCCGGCCAGGCCTTCCAGCAGTAGGGGGGAACTGTCGATCAATAGCAGGTGCATGTTCATCTCCGGGTAATGGGCCCCAGGGGTGGGGTATGGGGGCCATTCTCCCGGGTGGCGGAGGGCGCTTCTGTTCTGCGGGTAACAATCCGCCCGGGCTGGCCGGATGGGCATAGAATGTGGCCCCGAGCCGCGTGGTGTGCGGTGTGGGCTTTAGGGCTGCCGATGCTGGATGTGTCCAAAGATCCAAAATAAAAACCCCCGGCGGGGGAAGCCGGGGGCGAAGGTGGCCTTGCTTGCTCAAGGCGCCCGCTCAGGGAGGTATAGCGGGAGATGGTTCAGCGCCATCTGCTGTGTTTGTCAGCCCACATCCCATGAAAGTTCCTGGGGCGATTTGTTTCCAGTTGTTATGTTTGGCCCTGTCTGATGGCCTGGGCCTAGCGTTGAAGATTCGAGAGTTGAGATTGCCATGAGCCCTGTTGATGCCCGTTTCCCTGCGACCCGCATGCGTCGCATGCGTCGTGATGATTTTTCCCGTCGCCTGATGCGCGAAAACCGCCTGAGCACCGATGATCTGATCTACCCGGTGTTCGTGCTCGAAGGCGAGAATATCGTTCAGCCCGTGGCGTCCATGCCCGGCGTGAGCCGCATGTCCCTGGACAAGCTGCTGGCGGTGGCCGAAGAGGCCGTCGCCCTGGGCGTGCCCGCCCTGGCCCTGTTCCCGGTGGTGGAGGCTGACAAAAAGTCTTTGGGCGCCGAAGAAGCCTACAACCCGGATGGCCTGGTGCCCCGCGTGGTGCAGGCCCTGAAGGCGCGCTTTCCGGAGCTGGGCGTGATCACCGATGTGGCCCTCGACCCCTACACCGTGCACGGTCAGGATGGGCTGATCGACGCGAGCGGTTATGTGCTCAACGATGAAACCCTCGAAGTGCTGGCCAAACAGGCCCTGTGCCATTCCCAAGCGGGCGCCGATGTGGTGGCCCCTTCCGACATGATGGATGGCCGGGTCGCCCGCATCCGGGCCGAGCTGGATGGCGCCCACCAGATTTACACCCGCATCCTGGCCTATTCGGCCAAGTACGCTTCGGCCTTCTACGGCCCCTTCCGCGATGCGGTGGGTTCCGCCGGCAACCTGGGCAAGGGCAACAAATACACTTACCAGATGGATCCGGCCAATTCGGACGAGGCGATCCGCGAGGTGGCCCTCGACATCTCCGAAGGGGCCGACATGTTCATGGTGAAGCCGGGCATGCCCTACCTGGACATCGTGCGCCGGGTGAAGGACGAGCTGAAGGTGCCCACCTATGTGTATCAGGTGAGCGGCGAATACGCCATGCTCAAGGCCGCCGTGGCCCAAG
>JAJTBM010000465.1 GCA_021286885.1 Rhodocyclales bacterium | reverse complement strand
ACTCGCCCACGGTGCGGCAGTTGTCGGCTTTAAGGCGCTCACCCAGCTGCTTGATGGCGTTTTTCATCACGCTGCTGTCGGAGTCTTTGGCGTCGGTCTTGCGGTTGCTCTTGAAGCCCCGGCGCTGGTTGATATGGAACAAAGCCCGGGCGAATTCGTGGGGTTCGAGGGCGCTATCCAGCCCCTTGGCACGCAGCTGATAGGGGTTGAGATCAACCAGGGCTTGCCGCTCTTCGGCATCTGCCGGAAAGAATCCATGCTTGAGCAAGCAGGAGGTCATGGAGGCCTTGCGCCGCAACATCCGATCCCGTCGCCGCCGCATGCCCCGCGCAAGGCGTCGCGTAACCGCCAGGGGAACGCCCTTGGTATCCCGACCATCGGTAAAAATCCGCACCCCAGCCTTGATAACCGCATACGGCTGATTGTCGGGCGAAAGACGCAGCATGGCCCAGCCAAGGGAGGTGGTGCCCAGGTCCAGGGCAAGTCGATAGCGCATTTTTTTGTTCATGGCGTAAGCGGTCAGCGGCAGAAGAAAGAGGGCAGGCGTGGGCCTGGGGTGGGCGGCATGAAGCGGTAAAAAACCTTGCCTTGACGAATGAAAATCTATGTGAAATAATTATAAGACAAGTAGATTGGGATTTGTGCTCTAGACGCTAACAAGCATCTTTGATGCACCAAATGAAAGGCCGCTATATGCGGCCTTTTTCTTTTTCTCGTGCGCTGCTTGGGTTAATTTGAGGAGATTTTAGGATTAAAATCTTTAAAAACTCTCTTCGCCATGCTTCCCCTCACACCTGATTGGCTACGCTGATGCCCAACGCAAACTTCTCCGATCCATGGGCTAATCCCTGGGAATCTGCTTGGCTATTCGCTTCTGAAGTTCATTTGGGCCAGACCGTACCTGGGACGGAGGTTTCTTATTTGCGGCATTTGGGGGCGGTGGTGTCGGAGATTCATTGCGCCCATGCTCGGGTGCCTTTGGATAATCTGGATTTGGCGGTGATATGTGCGATCTTGCATGACACCATCGAGGATCAGGGGGTGAGCCGGGCGGTGCTGGCTTTGCGTTTTGGAAATGCGGTGGCCGATGGGGTGCAGGCTTTGTCTAAGCGCCCGGATTTGCCCAAGGCAGAGGCCATGAATGATAGCCTTGCCCGCATCCAGGCCCAGCCTCGGGCGGTGTGGTGCGTGAAGCTGGCCGACCGCATTTGTAATCTGAATGGGGCGCCGGCCCACTGGACACCCGATAAGAAGGCCTACTATCAAGCCGAAGCCCGCCGCATCCATGCAGCCCTGGGTGAGGCCCATTCCTGGCTGGCGGGGCGGCTGATGGCGCGGATTGAGGCGTATCCGGTTTGATGTGCCTGCAGCTCAGTCGCTGTTCGACAGAACCTTGATGGAGCTGCTGCCTTCGCTGCGCTGGAGCAGCATCTTGCCGTTGCGGCGGATCAGGGTTTCGGTGGCCCGGGCGCGGATGTTGATCAAGGCGCCGCCCGCATTCATCAAATAGCCTACATCCACGGTGGCGCTCTTGTGGTCGGGGGCGATCTTGATGCTGTAGAGGGTGTAGTTGTACTCCATGGTCAACATGCCCCCCATTTTGTCGCCCAGTTCGGCAAAGTTGGCGTACATCTGGCGGTAGCCTTCACAGCCTTCGGCCTTGTTCTGCTCGTCTTCCCGGGGGTGTCCGGGGATGTTGGTCGAGTAGGTGTATTTGCCGTGAAAATCCTTGGCCAGCAAGCCACACAGGGTTTCGGGCTCGCGCTTGAAGGTGGCAACTTCCTGGGCTTGGTAGAAGTCGCGGACTTTAGTCTCGTCCAGCGTGCGACCGCCCACGAAATACCACCATGCGGCGCCAAGGGCGAGGACGACAAGAAGAGGTTTTTTCAATTTCTGATCGTTTGTGTAAAAAACTGATCGTCATTGTTGTGCGAATTTGGTGTTTTGTCGAGTTCTGGCGGTTTTTTGGGGTGATGTGTAACGGTACCTTGCACATTCTGAAGGCGCATCATCAAACCCCAAATCCCCAAACTTCAAAACCCCGCCGGGCGTGGCGGGGTTTCGGGGGTGGGGGATATGAGCCAGGGCTCAGAAGCTGAAGCGCACCCCTGCCGCCATGGAGGTTTGCGAATGCCCGCCGCTGAGGGGCGTATCGCCCACCAGGGTTTGGGTGGCGGTGCCGGAGTTGCGGATGCTGGCCAGGTTGCCCACCAGGGTCAGGTCGGGGCGCCAGGCGTAGGTGAGCAGGAGGCGGTTCACCGTGCTGTGCTCGTCAAAGGTGGTGTTGCGCCGGATCAGGTAATCCAGGGCCAGATTGAGTTTGCCGGTGATGGTGTAATCCACGCCGGTATTGACCGCATAAGCCTTGTTATCCACCAGCATGGTGCCGATGGATTGGTAGCTGCCGGCTTCGATGTCGTTGTGGGTGTAGCCCAGGCGCAGCTTGAAGGGCGCGAAGTCGTAGGCGCCGCCGGCCGTCACGAGTTTGTAGCTGCCGCCGCTGATGCCCTTTTCCTGCAGGTAGGTGGCGGCCACCATCCACGGGCCCTGG
>JAJTBM010000464.1 GCA_021286885.1 Rhodocyclales bacterium | reverse complement strand
CACCAGATGATGCCAACCTAACGCCACTCCTTGATGGTTCATGACCATCTGGATGAGCAGGTTGTAGTCGTTCGCATTGAAATAACGCGTACCCTGACGCAGCTGTGCTTCCATGTCGAGATGGTGCATGGCCATCCAGACCTCCCAGTCTACGTGCTCGGCAATCTGTGAGCGCCCATAGGGGCTCAGATTGAGCAGCACCCCCCGAGCCAACCCCTCCAAAGTTTCCATCTCCGGGTGGGCCGCCAGATAGGCCGGCGTACATACCGGGTAAATCTGATCATGAAAAAGGGGCGTACTGGTATAGCCCTCCCGCACTTGGGCCATTTTGGTCACAAAGATGTCGGGATGGATGCCCGGCTCCAGCGCCACAAAATTTTGGGTGGTGATCAGGTTGAGATCAATCTCAGGATACTGGGCCAGAAATTCTGGCAAACGGTGAGACAACCACAAGGCTGAAAAAGCCGGCGAGCAGCACAGAGTCAGGGTGCGACGCGCAGATCCAGCGCCATAGTCCTTGCGAATGCGGGTGGCCGCCTGGGCAATGTTGATGAAGGACAATTGCGCCGCATCAAAAAAGATCGTGCCTGCCGGCGTCAGCCGCACAGAACGGCCCACCCGCTCAAAAAGTGCGGTTCCCAACTGATCTTCCAGCTCCCGAATCTGACGGCTTATTGCCGCCTGAGTGACACAAAGTGTTTCGGCAGCCCGCGTAAAGCTTTGATAACGCGCAGCGGCAACAAAACACTTAACCCCGCGCAGGGAAGGCATCTTGAGCAAGGCCTGATCCGAAGCAGTAAATTTATTCATAACCTAGCGTTATCAATTCCCGGCAGAAAACGTCGATTGTGCCCATTTTGCACCATCTCTAGACTTCGAAAAAATTGGAAACAAACAATAGAACGGAGACAGCAAGATGACAAGGGTTACATCCACGCCCGCCGACGACCTCAGCTGTGGCTGGTTTCATTTAAGCAAGCAGCGAAAGACTCGACCTTCCCATAAGGGACAGACAAATGCGCGCTGGGTGGTGGTCGGTGCCGGCTTTACCGGCCTTGCTGCAGCGCGTCAATTAGCGCTCAATTTTCCGAATGAAGAAATCGTACTGGTGGAGGCCCAGGAGGTGGGCTTTGGCCCCTCCGGACGCAATGCTGGATTTGCCATCGACCTGCCCCACGACATTGGCGCAGAAGATTATATCGGCGACCTGGAAACCGCACAGATCAGCTTCAAACTGAATCTCCAGGGCCAGCAGATTCTGCGCTCGCTGGTGGAGCAATTTGGGATCGAATGCCACATGCGCCCGTCTGGCAAATACCAGGCGGCCATCGAAGATCGCGGCATTGCGGTGCTGGATGCTTATTGCCGGGGGCTGGACAAGCTCGGGCAGCCATACGAATTCATTGATGCCCAAGACCTGCCGGCCCACATCGGCACGTCCTTTTATCGGAAGGCGCTCTTTACCCCTGGGACCGTGCTGGTGCAGCCCTCGGCCCTGGTCAAGGGGCTGGCAGATACGCTGCCATCGAATGTAACCCTGTACGAAAATACGCCTATCACCGAAGTCGAATACGGCGCCCAAACCATACTGAGCCACGCCGGGGGGCGTATCACCACGGACAAGCTGGTGCTGGCCAACAACGCCTTTGGCATGCGCTTTGGCTTTCTCCAGGGCACCATGCTCCCGATTTTCACCTACGGCAGCCTGACCCGGGTACTGACCGAAGCAGAACAGGCGACCCTCGGCGGCAAAGAATTCTGGGGGCTCATTCCCGCCGACCCGTTTGGCACAACCCTGCGACGCACCCACGATAACCGTTTGTTCGTACGCAACAGTTTCAGCTTCATCCCCGACGGGCGCAGCCGCAAAAAATATCTTGATCGCTTTGTACAACGCCATCGCACCTCCTTCGAACGACGCTTCCCAATGCTCCCAGGCGTGGAGTTTGAATACACCTGGGGTGGTTCCCTGGCCATGTCGCGCAATCACATGGGTTTCTTTGGTGAATTGGCGCCCAATGTATATGGCGCCTTGTGCTGCAATGGTCTGGGGGTAACCCGGGGCACGGTCACCGGAAGCCTGCTGGCCGACTGGCTGGCAGGAAAGCGCAATGAGCTGATTGACTTTCTGCTGTCGTCCCCGGGCCCCAATCGCAATCCGCCCCAGCCTTTCCTGTCTGCCGGGGTCAATCTCAATCTCCGCTGGGGGCAATTCTGTGCAGGCCGGGAGGCCTGACCCAGCAACATGCCCTTTCCTTTTCAATACCAGATGACCAGGCCCCGCTCGGGTGGGAAAGAAATGGACGGAGACATAAATGACAAAAAACATATCAATCGAGGATGTTCCTCTGAACAGTTTTCACCAGCTGCTGAGCATTCGCTCCGGCGGCGGCTGGGTGCTGGACGGCTATGTTCTGAGCATCATCGGCGTGGCCATGGTACAGTTTTCTGCAGCACTGGACTTGAGCAGTTTCTGGCAGGGCATGATTGCCGCATCGGCCCTGATTGGTATTTTCTGTGGGGGTTTTTTTGGTGGTGTATTGACCGGCCAC
>JAJTBM010000463.1 GCA_021286885.1 Rhodocyclales bacterium | reverse complement strand
CTTCGTCGGCCAGCTGACCTTCATCCGCGTGTACTCCGGCGTGCTGAACTCCGGCTCCACCGTGCTGAACTCCGTCAAGGGCAAGAAGGAACGGATCGGCCGCATCCTGCAGATGCACGCCAACAACCGGGAGGAAATCAAGGAAGTGCTGGCCGGTGACATCGCCGCCTGCGTCGGCCTGAAGGAAGTCACCACCGGTGAGACCCTGTGTGATCCCGATGCACCGATCATCCTGGAACGCATGGTGTTCCCCGAGCCCGTGATTCACGTGGCCGTGGAGCCCAAGACCAAGGCTGACCAGGAAAAGATGGGTATCGCCCTGGGCCGTCTGGCTGCCGAAGATCCCTCCTTCCGCGTTCGCACCGACGAAGAATCCGGTCAGACCATCATCTCCGGTATGGGCGAGCTGCACCTGGACATCATCGTCGACCGCATGCGCCGTGAATTCAACGTGGAAGCCAACGTGGGTGCTCCCCAGGTGGCCTACCGGGAATGCATCAAGAAGGCTGTCGAGCAAGAAGGCAAGTTCGTCAAGCAGTCCGGCGGCCGTGGTCAGTACGGTCACGTCTGGCTCAAGATCGAGCCGAACGAGCCCGGTGCGGGTTACGCCTTCGTGGACGCCATCAAGGGTGGTACCGTGCCCCGCGAATACATCCCCGCGGTGGACAAGGGTCTGCAGGACGCCATTGGTAGCGGCGTGCTGGCCGGCTTCCCGGTGGTGGACATCAAGTTCACCCTGTTCGATGGCTCCTACCACGACGTGGACTCCAACGAAAACGCCTTCCGCATGGCGGCTTCCATGGCCTTCAAGGACGGTATGAAGAAGGCTCAGCCGACGCTGCTGGAGCCCATGATGGCCGTTGAAGTGGAAACCCCGGAAGAGTACATGGGTAACGTGATGGGCGATCTGTCCTCCCGTCGCGGCATCGTGCAGGGCATGGAAGACATCCCCGGCGGCATGAAGGCGGTTCGCGCCGAAGTGCCCCTGTCCGAAATGTTCGGCTACGCCACCCAGCTGCGCTCCCTGTCCCAGGGTCGCGCCACCTACTCGATGGAATTCAAGCATTACTCGGAGGCGCCCAAGAACGTCGCCGAGGCCGTGATCAACAAGAAGTAACAGGAACTGGAGATTATTGAATATGGCTAAGGAAAAATTTACGCGGACGAAGCCGCACGTAAACGTTGGCACGATTGGTCACGTGGACCACGGCAAGACCACGCTGACGGCTGCGATCACCACGGTGCTGTCCCGCAAGTTCGGTGGCGAGGCCAAGGCCTACGACCAGATTGACGCTGCGCCCGAAGAAAAGGCCCGCGGCATCACCATCAACACCGCCCACGTCGAATACGAAACCGAGAACCGTCACTACGCCCACGTGGACTGCCCGGGCCACGCCGACTACGTGAAGAACATGATCACCGGTGCTGCCCAGATGGACGGCGCCATCCTGGTGTGTTCCGCCGCTGACGGCCCGATGCCCCAGACCCGTGAGCACATCCTGCTGTCCCGTCAGGTGGGCGTGCCCTACATCATCGTGTTCCTGAACAAGGCTGACATGGTGGATGACGAAGAGCTGCTGGAACTGGTCGAAATGGAAGTGCGCGAGCTGCTCTCCAAGTACGACTTCCCCGGTGACGACATCCCCATCATCAAGGGTTCCGCCCTGAAGGCCCTGGAAGGTGACCAGTCCCCCATCGGCGAACCCGCCATCATGGAACTGGCTGCTGCCCTGGATAGCTACATCCCCACGCCCGAGCGTGCTGTGGATCTGCCCTTCCTGATGCCCATCGAAGACGTGTTCTCCATCTCCGGTCGCGGCACCGTGGTGACCGGTCGCGTCGAGCGCGGCATCGTCAAGGTCGGCGAAGAAATCGAAATCGTGGGTATCCGTCCCACCACCAAGACCACCTGTACCGGCGTGGAAATGTTCCGCAAGCTGCTGGACCAGGGTCAGGCTGGCGACAACATCGGCGCCCTGCTGCGCGGTACCAAGCGTGAAGAAGTGGAGCGCGGCCAAGTGCTGTGCAAGCCGGGTTCCATCACCCCGCACACCCACTTCACCGGTGAGATCTACGTGCTGTCCAAGGACGAAGGTGGTCGTCACACCCCGTTCTTCGCCAACTACCGTCCCCAGTTCTACTTCCGTACGACGGACGTGACGGGCGCCATCACCCTGCCGGAAGGCACCGAGATGGTGATGCCTGGCGACAACGTGTCCATCACCGTGAAGCTGATCTGCCCGATCGCCATGGAAGAAGGTCTGCGTTTCGCCATCCGTGAAGGCGGTCGTACCGTCGGCGCCGGCGTCGTCGCCAAGATCATCGAGTAATTCGAGTTCGCTCTTTTTTGAAACCGGGGCGGGATTCCTCCCGCCCCACGCTCTTTAGGAACAGTCATGCAAAGCCAGAAAATCCGTATCCGCCTGAAGGCCTTCGATTACAAGCTGATCGACCAGTCCGCCCAGGAAATCGTTGAAACCGCGAAGCGCACCGGCGCCGTGGTGCGTGGCCCCGTGCCCCTGCCCACCCGCAAGCAGCGTTTCGACATTCTG
>JAJTBM010000462.1 GCA_021286885.1 Rhodocyclales bacterium | reverse complement strand
CCCTTGAATGCATCGCTGTTGTTCACCCGAGGCATCCGCTTTGAAGTCGCCCAGGACGTGCTGGGCGCGGTGATTGCGCATTGGGCCGAAGCGGCGGCCCAGGCGCGGGATGCTGCAAATCCCGATGCCGGCCACCTGGCCGCCATCCAGGCCGAGCAGCGCAAACTGCGCACCCTGCGCATGACCTCGACCCCCGCAGTCCGTAATCGCCGAGCACGCGCCTCTGGCCCGGAGGCTTTATGCAGCTGTGTGAGCCCAGCTGCGCATCTACTGCTTGGGGCAAATCCCTTCTCTTTGCTGCTAACTACGACTGTGAAATATGAGGCATCTTCTCCGTTTCTTGAAGCAGGGAACACACAAAAAATTTATTTATTCAATTTTTTAAAATTCTCACAACACCCTCAAAATTAGTTCTGTAAAAAACTTTTTTAAGATAAAATAATATGCAATTTTTGTTATTTTATGTCAGGTGGCGCTTATGAAAAGCAAAAACCCGAGGGGCTTGAGGTCTTTGGTGGGGCTGGGTAAGTGTTGTATAGCTGTGATGGCGGCGCTGGGGGCTGCGTCGGGGGCGATGGCGAGCACGTATGCCTATGTGGGCTCCTTCAATGTGTTTGATGGAGCTTTTGTGGGAGATATGCCGGAGGTTTTGAGCGCCAGACAGGCTGCAGCCTATCTGTTCGGGGGTGTTTACAGTGATTATGCCATTTCGATTTCTGCATCCCTTGACCCGCTCACTATCTCCCATACTGCATGGTTAGACGGCTACTTTGATCCTCAGTACCTGGAAACGCCCGCCGGTGAGGATTTTGTGGGGACATTACCCTCCGGAAAATATGATGACTACGGTGCTTATTCTGCGCTGGTGTGTGATCATGCCTACTGTCAAGGATGGGGGGATGCTGCCAATGCCGGGTTGGAGTACCCGTCTTATGGCTACAGCTATACAAACTACGTCTGGCGTATCAGTGGGACCTCTTCGCAGGTGCCGGAGCCCTCAAGTGTGGCAATGATCTTGGCGGGCTTGGGAGTTTTGGGCGGTGCCCAGGCACGGCGTCGGTCCTGAGTTGGGGGTGGTTTTGTGGCAAACAGGAAGGTACAAGGCTTCACTCTGCTGGAATTGCTGGTGGTGATTGTTATCATCGGATTGTTAGCAGCCTATGTGGGGCCCCGCTATTTTGCACAACTGGGGAAGTCGGAGCGCAGCACCGCCAAGGCCCAGATTGAGGGGCTGGGAAGGGCGCTGGATACTTACCGGCTCGATACCGGCCGCTATCCGACGACCGAGCAGGGCTTGAATGCGTTGCTTACCAAACCCAGTGGTGAAACCAATTGGAATGGCCCTTATTTGCAAAAGGCGGTGCCCCCCGATCCGTGGGGGCGTCCTTATATTTATCGTTCACCAGGCCAAGGCGGAGATTTTGATCTCTTGTCCTATGCCAAGGACGGTCAGGCCGGTGGTGAAGGGGATGCTGCTGATGTGTCTTACCGCTAATTTAGCGGTGAGCCCAGCATGAAGCAGCCGCTTAAGGGTAAAACCGTATCCGAAACTCTTGCATCGTCGGCCACAGCTCAAGTCGCTGTGGCCGACAGTTTGCGTCTGAAAGTGCAGGGGGGGGATGGGCGTGAGCAGATGCTGGTCTTCAGCAATCTTTCTGAGGCAGAGGCTGTTCGTCGCGCAACGCTTCGGGGGTTTCGGGTGCTGTCCGTGGTGCAGCCCCGGCCTGTGGCTGCCGCGAGCACGGGAGGGCGTTCCCGAGTAGGGTTTCCTCTGGTCTTGTTTAGCCAGGAGCTTTTGGCACTGCTAGACGCGGGCCTCAATCTGACAGAAGCGCTGGCCACCCTGCATGCCAAGGAGCGACAGGCCATGGTGCGGGCTGTGCTTGAGGCGGTGTTACTTCAATTGCGTGAAGGGCGAAATTTTTCTGATGTGCTGGCCATGGCCCCCCAGCATTTTCCTCCGGTGTATGTAGCTACGGTGCGGGCTTCCGAGCGTACGGGGGATCTGCCCCAGGCGCTGGCCCGCTATATTGCCTACCAGCAGCAGTTTGAGCTCATTCGCAAAAAGCTGATTTCTGCAGCTATTTATCCCGTGATGTTGCTGGTGGTGGGAGGCTTGGTACTGCTGTTTCTGCTGGGATATGTGGTGCCCAAGTTTTCCATGGTGTATGAGTCCTCTGGGCGTGAGATGCCTTGGATGTCCATGTTGCTCCTGTCTTTTGGGAAGTTGATCTATAACCATTGGCAGCTTGCTCTACTGGGTATGGTAGGGGTGTTTGTGAGTCTAGGGTGGGGGCTCAGTCGGCCCACGGGCCGGGCTTGGCTTTTGGGACAGGTTTTGCGTTTTCCCTGGCTGGCGGGTAAGGCGGATGAGTTTCGTCTTGCACGTTTTTATCGTGCAGTCAGTCTGCTGCTGGCGGCAGGGATTTCCTTGCCCCGGGCCATGAGCATGGTGACTGGGTTGTTGGGTGCCCATCAGCAGATGAAACTCGCCCAGATGCGGGTAGCGATTGAGCATGGGCAGAGCCTTTCGGGGGCTTTGGTCGGTGCCGGTTTGG
>JAJTBM010000461.1 GCA_021286885.1 Rhodocyclales bacterium | reverse complement strand
CACCCCCTCGGCGAGCAGCCTGGTATATGCAGACGGCCTGCTGCTGGCCAACCTGCTGGGCAACAGCTACAGCTACCCGCCCCGCTGGAACATGATCGCGGCCTCCGAGATCGAGAGCATGGACGTGCTCTACGGCCCGTTCTCGGCCCTGCTGCCAGGCAACTCGGCGGGCGCCACGGTGTTCATCACCACCCGCCGACCCGAAGCCACCGAACTGCATGTGGACGCCTTGCGCACCCAGCAGAAGTTTGCCCTGTACGGCACCGACAGCACCTACAACACCCATCAGGAGCAGATGAGCGGTGCCTTCCGGGTGGGGAATCTGCGGGTTTCGCTGATGGCCAATCACCTCAATGCCTACGGCCAGCCCATGTCCTACGCCACGGGCGCTGCCAGCACGGGCAGCGGCAGCACGGCGGTGAGCGGCTTCTCCCGGGATGCGGGCACCCTGAACGAAGGACGCTGGGTGTGGGGTGGCTACGGCATCGACCACAGCATCCAAAACACCGCCAAGATCCGGCTGGATTACGATTTCAGCGCCCGCACCCGAGCTTCCCTGACCTACGCGGAATTCCGCAATGATTCGGACAGCAGCGCCGAAAGCTATCTGCGCAACGCCGATGGCAGCACCTACTGGGGCACCGTGGCAGGGCAACGCATCAGCACCGGCACTAACCAGTACGTGACGGTGAAGGCCGCCGACTTCGGCCACTCCATGTCGGCCACCACCAACCGGCTGTGGGGCCTGGGCCTCAATACCCAACCCAGCGACGAACTGCGCATCGAGCTGGTGGGCTCCCACTACAGCACGCCCCAGGACATCAACCGGGCCGCCACCAACGGCATGCTCCAGGGCGACAGCGGCGCCGGCACCATCACCTACGGAGACGGCACCGGCTGGCAAAACGCCGATCTGCGGGCGATCTGGCGCGGGCTCACCGGCCACACCCTGACCGGCGGCTACCACGTGGATCAATACAGCTACAGCAGCCTCAAGTACGACACCAGCGCCTGGCGCTCCGACACCACCACCCGCCTGAGCACCCAGGCCGAAGGCAAGACCCGCACCGATGCCCTCTACCTGCAGGATGCCTGGAAACTGGCCCCCGCCTGGACCTTCACCAGCGGCCTGCGCCACGAGTATTGGCAGACCTTTGAAGGCTATTACTACGACCGCAGCCTGAGCAGCGCCAGCAAGCGCTTCGACGACCGGGACGGCCACTACACCTCTCCCAAGGCCACCCTGGCCTGGCAGGCCCACCCGGACTGGCTGCTCAAGGCCTCCCTCGCCCGGGCCTACCGGATGCCCACCGTCACCGAGCTGTACGCCACTGCCACCAGCGCCACCGGCCAAAAATACATCGCCGATGCCGATCTGAAGCCCGAGAAGATCCTGGCCGCCGAACTGGCCGCCGAAGGCGCCGTGGGCGGCGGGCTGCTGCGGGTCTCCCTGTTCCAGGAAAACAAGCAGGACTACATTCTCAGCCAGCGTAACAGCATCACCGGCATCACCGCCCTCAGCAACGTGGACAAGACCCGGGTGCAAGGGGCTGAAGTGGCCTGGAGCGGCAACGATGTGGGCCTGCGCGGGCTGGATCTGCAAGGCAGCATCACCTACGCCGAAAGTGAAGTGGTCAAGGACGCCGCCCACCCCGAATACGAAGGCCGCCCCCTGGCGATTCCCCGCTGGCGCCTGGCAGGCTTTGCCAGCTACCGGGCAAGCGATGCCTGGAGCGCCTCCCTGGGTGCCCGCTACAGCAGCCGCTACACCGACCTGAACCCGGCCTTTGCCAACTACGACCTATACGGCGCCTCCAGCGGCTTCTGGGTAGCCGACGCCCGCCTGAGCTACCGCTTCGCCCCCAAGGCCAGCGCCTCCATCGGGATGAACAACATCGGCGCCGAAAAGTATTACGCCTACCACCCCTACCCCCAACGCACCCTGTTCGCCCAGGTGAAGTGGGATTACTGAGCCGGGGCACATCCCCCCCCCGGCCTCACCACGAACAAGGCCCTGGCCTCCCGCAACGGAAGCCAGGGCCTTGCGCCGTGAGTAACGAGGAAAGGCGTGCTTACTTACGCACGAACACGCCATCCTTGAACACGAAATCAAGCTGCGTCTTGTCGCCAAAAACCTTGAGGAAGCGCTCCTCTTCAGCAACCGTGCGCTTGCCGGCAATCTTCAGCTCGGCCCGGATGGGGTAGAACTCCTGGCTGGGGTCTGCCACCTGGAACAGACGGGTGGACATGGTGTACTCCTCATCTCCCGTACCACCATTGTTCGCAAGGCTCGGCAGAGACAGCATCTGGACAAACTGCTTGCCGATCACCCCATACACCGATACCCCCCCTTCGATATAGCCCTGCGCGGTCACACTGCTTTCCATCATGAAGCCCACCTTATTGGGCCCCAGGCGCAAGAAAGTGGGGCTCGGCGCACTCCCCCAGCTGCCTTCCTCGCTAAAGGACAGGGATTCGGCCACGACGTCCCAACGGTTAAACTCTTCTGAATACTCTGCCACCAGGGCGCCTACTTGGGCACTGGCCGCGTGAACATCATC
>JAJTBM010000460.1 GCA_021286885.1 Rhodocyclales bacterium | reverse complement strand
CGCTGCCGCACCGTACTGGTAGAAGGTGGCCCAGGCCTGGTGGGAGATGTGATCCTTGTCGAAGGCGATCTGATCCAGCCACTTGGGCGGGCGGATGCCGTAGCGGGCCAGATCCTTGAACAGGGCGCCGCCGTTTTCCTCGAAATAGACCTCCCAGGCTTCCTTCCAGCTCATGATGCGCTTGGGCAGCATGTAGTCCATCATCATCCCGACCAGGGTCAGCACCCGGTAGCCGCGCCAGGTCCATTTGTCGATCCAGCGCTGCACTATCGGCAGGTTGTCCGGGTCTTGTTCGAGCACGAACTTGATCACCTCCAGCCCCAGGGTCATGTGGCGGGCTTCGTCGGACTGGGCCGAGAAGCCGAAGGTCATGGTGCCCATGTCCCCGTTGTAGGCCGCCCCCGATACAAAGGGCACAAACAGCAGGTTGGTGAGCACGTATTCAAAGCTGAAGCCAATCGCCACCATGAACTCGAAGGGCCCTGCCGTAAGCGCATCATCAAAAAACGAGCGCGGCACCGAGAGATACCAGACCCGCTCGATCATGTGGCGGAACTCATGAAACCCGTTGTAGTGCTTGTTGTAGTTGGATAGGGAATGGATCTGGGTCTGGGCGTGGCGGATCTCGTCCAGGGATTGCATCAGGCAGGCGACCCGGGGGCCGCCGCCGGGAAACTGGCGCCCCACGTGGGCAAAACCCCGGTGGGCCATGTATTCGAGGGGGCTGATGCCGGTCAGGAAGAGCTTGACCGCGTTGATGTAGCGCGCATCGGTGACGTTCAGGTGGCCGTTGTTCTGGGCGTAGGCGTCGATGATGGCGTAAAGCTTGCGCTCCTTTTCGGCCTGGTATTTCCAGTAGGCGTCCATGGTGAGCCGGAACGGGTCTTCCCATTTGTCCCAGTCATGGATCTTGATGCCCTCGTAGCGGGCGTGGGGGTACACATCGTCCATCGCCTGATAGGTGGTCTCCCAGCCCAGGCCCCGGGTCATGGCCTGGTAGCGTTCTTTCAGGCCGGGTTTTTTCTTGGTGGCGTGCATGTCCATGGGTGTCTCCTCGGGTGGATGCGGGGCGGGCTCAGGCGTGCCAGCACAGGGTGAGGGCATCGTCGGTTTCGTCCACGTTGCCGGTGAGGGAAATCAGGTTGATGTGCAGCTCCTGGAGGTCGAAGCTGCGCCCGATCAGGTCTTCGATGCTGGCGCGCTGGATCACCAGATGCTGCTCGGCATCGATGCGCACCATGGCCGGATGGTGCTGACAGCGGGCGTGGGGGTTGTCGGCCAGAATCGCCTCAATGGTCGGGGGGGTGTCTTCGTTGGCCTGCAGGGCGATGAATACGGTAGACATGGGGCCTCCTTCAGCACTCAAGGCCGGCTTTGCGCAGGCGGGCGTTCAAACCTTCAGATACTTCATCCAGGGCCGCATCGGCATGGGGCCCCAGCACCTGCATCGCCACCGGCCTGAGGGCGCTGCGCGCCCGGTCGCTCCAGTGGCGCACCCAGCCCGCCACCAGGGCCCGGTTATCGGCAGATTCGGCCACTGCCGCCTTGAGGGTCGCATCCACCCACTTGCGGGTTTCCCCCGCCCAGGCGCTCATGAAGCCAGTGAGCATCGACAGGGTGGGCCCGCTCCGGGCGGCCAGCACCCCATCCACCAGGGTGTCGTACACCAGCGGGTAGAGCAGCCCGTCCAGGGCCAGGTTCTGGGCCACAAACAGCTCAAACGGGTCGTGCACCACGAAGCTGTCTTCCACATAGCGGCGCAAGTCCTGCCAGGCCTCATCACCCAGCCACGCCGCCTTGCCGGCGTCCAGGCTTTCCATATCGCCCAGCAACAGGCCGATGCGGGACAGGTATTGGGCAATCCCAAGCTGATCCATGGCCTGATACAGGCAGGGCTGGGTGAAGCCGGTGCCGTAGCCGTAGGCACACATGGCCGCGTTGTTCATGTTGCTGCCCCAGGCCACGTGGCGCAGGGGCACCAGCAGGGCCAGGGCCTGGGCGCGCACCTCGTCGGGCAGCGCGTCGGCCAGGCCCCGGGATTCGACAAACTCAAAGCTGCTCTCGGCGCTGTCCTGCATCCGGGCGCGGGCCAGGGTGTAGGTGCCGTAGTAGAACTGGCGCGGGTCTTTGAAGGCGTACCAGTCGGCCATTTTCAGGGCGCTGCGGCGCGCATCGAAAATCTCGTGCTCCGGGCTCCAGGTGGGGCGATAGTGGAAATTGCTGGTCGCCTGCAAATCCAGAGTGCCTTCCTGGTAGCGGGACGCGGGCTTATCGCCGATGCGCCGGGCGATGTGGTCAAAGGTGTTGCGCAACGGCTTGATCGAAACCGTGCGTAGATCCATCTGCATGGGGGCTCCTCCTTGAAGGTGCGGGGTGCGGGATGTGGTGAAGGTGAAAGTGAAGGGGCCGGCTCAGCCCCGGCGAAAGCGCTGCTGGTTTGCGTCCAGCAAACGCCAGTCCCAGTCGCCCGCACTGGGCGCATCCCCGGCGGGTTCGAGCATTTCCACCTGATGCTGCTGGCAGAAGGCGGCGAACCCCTCCCGGGGCAGGCGCATTTCCACGAAAAGCGCCGGACCGCC
>JAJTBM010000459.1 GCA_021286885.1 Rhodocyclales bacterium | reverse complement strand
CCAGTGCTAGCTTTGCGTACCGTCACTTATTGCACTGAAAACGAGGAGACCCCAAAGATCCGAGTTGGGGCACGGTGAGAGGTGAACCTGTCAGGCCCATGACCACGGTGAGGGGGGCATTGATCTCCCGGACGAGCGCTTCGATGGTCTTGGGGTCGGAAGCCCCCGGCACAAAGAGGCAATCCGCACCCGCCTCTCGGTACGCATTGCATCGCTCGACGGCCTCTGCAAAAACATTGCTCGCACCAGTCAGGTAGACATCGGATCGGGCCGTCAGAACAAAAGGAACTCCCGACGCGTCCGCGGCGCGTCTTGCTGCCCGAACGCGCGCGACAGCGTGCTCTCTGTCGAACAGGGCTTGCGCAGGATTGCCGCTGTAGTCCTCGATGTTCGCGCCCACCACACCAGCACGAATCGCAGCCGCGATGGTTTCTCCAACCTCTTCAGGGCTCGCACCGTAGCCCGACTGGAGATCGGCGGAGACAGGAAGTGGACTTGCCGCAGCAATGGACCCCACGCGATCCAGCATGGTCTCCCTGCTCACAGCAGCTTCTTGATCAGGGAATCCCAGCGAGAAAGCCACGCCTGCACTCGTAGTGGCGATAGCGGGAAAGCCGCAGGACGCGAGCATCAGCGCACTACCAACGTCCCAAGCGTTGGGCATCAGAAAGATGGCCTCGGCAGTGTGCAATTGCTGGAACCGTAGACCCCGTTGGATTTGGCTCATTATGGCCATCCTAGTCGCCGAAGTTAGTGGCGGGTACTTCAGTCGGTATCGTGCGTATGGGCAATCTCGCCCAGACACCGCATCAACTTGTCGTAAAGCGTGCGCCCTGTTGTCGGGGGAGGTATGCCACACACCCATGTAGTCGGCCCTGCAAAATTCACCGCAACATCCAACCCAGCGATCCACAGCGGGTTCTGCGCGCCTGCGTGGCCATAGCCAGCGCTGCAGCCCAGATCCACAGTCGTGCGAGCAGGGGCGCAAAAAGCCCCTTGAGGCCCAAACGCACGATCGCCCGCAGCAGCCAGCGGATGTTGTAGCCGGCTGCGCACAGCACCGCGTGCAACGCATCGCCCATGGATCCCTTGAGCCAGCACCGATCCATGCCGTTGTCGTGTTTCAAGTGCCCTATCGCAGGCTCTACCGCTTGCCTTCTCTTGAGCCAGCGCCGATGCGCTGAGGTGAGGCTTTTGAACTTGCCCCGGTGGATGATTTCAACGTCCGGGTTGTGTGCATCCACCCCTCTGAAGCCCAAATCGACGACCACCTGCTTGGGGCTGCGGCCCGTGTCTTCGGTCAGGATCGTTACCTGCTCGAGTTGCTCCGCCAAGGTGTGGCCGTCATAGGGGTTGCCGGTAAAGCTGCGTGCGCCCACCATCAGCCCTTGCCTGTGCGTTACCGCCACGCTGACCTTCACGCCGAACTCGTAAGGTTTCCTGGCCTTGCCCTTGCCAATGCACTCGACCTCCGGTGCGTGCATGGCATACAGCTTGTTCTTGTCTTTGGGTTGCTGGGTGCGGATGCGCTCGGCGCGCTGCATCAGATCGTGCAGGGCGGTCAGCGCCTCGGCCGGCACTTGAGGCATCTGCTTGATCTTGCGCCCCACCTCGCGCAACACGATGCCGAGGATGGTGCGCTGGCGCTTGACGGTCTTCTTGAGTCGCTTGAACTGCTTGGCATGGGCGTAGCCGCCGGCCTTGCGCCGCAAGGCCTTGCCTTCGCGCACAAAGGTCTGCTTCAGGGCAATGCCCGCCCGCTTGGCGGCGCTCACCACCTTGTGGCGGGCGATCTCCAGCAGGCGTGAGTCCACCGGGTGGGCAATGGCCTTCTCCTGCACCGTGGTGTCCACGATCAACCGCTCGAACTCGGCGGGCCCGATGGCCCTGCAGGTGACGGCCGTGTCGATGGTGGCCTTGAGCAGTTCTTCCACGCCGGCCTCGCCAATCGCTGTACGAAAGCGTCCGATCTGCGTGGCGTCACACGGCAGGCGTGGTTCGTAGAAGCGCATGCCGCTGAAGTGCTGCCAGACCACGTTCTCCGCCCAGCGCTGCACCAGCTCCTCGTCGCTGAGCTTGTTGGCGTGCTTGAGGTACAGCAGGCTGGCCATCAGGCGGATGGGCAGGCGCGGACGGCCTGCGGCGGCGACTGCGCCGCCAGCCACTTGCACAGAAGGGCCAAACAGGTCGTCTTGTGCCACTGCACGGCCCTCGCGTGCCTGGCGAGCAAAGTGCGGTGCCAGCGCTGCCTCGATCTGTGCCCAGGGCAGGCGGCTGGCGAGCACCGCCAGCGGGTGGTGCAGGTCGATCATCTCGGCCAGTGGTTGGCGGAAGAAGTCGGCGGTTTGACCGGGCTGGGGCATCACAAAACTCTCAGAAATCAATGGCTGGTGAATTGATTCTCGGGGGATGGAGCTGTCGGGGAAACAGCGCAAACCCAGTGTTTGTGGGGGCTGGCTGAGTTTTGCAGGGCCGACCAAATAATTTCCCCGCCGCTGTGCGGCTCCTCGCGCAGCCAAATTATTTTTGCTTCCAGGCGCTCCACTGCGTTGCGACCGCAAGCGGTGCAGCCAGCCCGTCCCCCGCCGGCCGG
>JAJTBM010000458.1 GCA_021286885.1 Rhodocyclales bacterium | reverse complement strand
GCCCAGGCCGGCGGCCTCAAGGGCAGCACCGGCCTGGGGCCCAGCCAGACCCAGCAGCACGCTGTCGCCGCTGTCGTCCATCAGGCGCACCTTGGAGCGCAGGATGAACATGGACAGCTTCTTGAGCATGGCTGCGTGGATGTCGGAAGACAGGGCGAGCAGGTAGTCGCCCCCGTCCCGCCACAGCAGGATGCTGGCCAGCATGCGGCCCTTGGGGCTGTTGAAGCTGGTGAACTGGGCCTCATTGGAGCCCAGCTTCTTTACATCGTTGGAGAACAGGTTGTGCAGCAGGATTGCTGCATCTTCACCGTTCGCCCGGATCACACCCAGGTGTTCAAGGGGTACAACTACCGTGCCCTGGGCTGCCAGGGCCACGTCGCAGCGCTCGTCCTCATTGAACTTGACTGAATGTTCCGAGAACCTGGCGCCGAGGGCGCCCAGATGGGATTGCCAAGTTGCGTTCATCTCTGTTGTCCTGTCGCAAAAACGAGTCTCAAAGCGGTTTGCGCGCTATTATAGGGGCTCACCGCGCCGGGGCTGCGTTATTGCCTAGCAATTTTCGCGCCCTTGTCTGCCTGATTTGCGTTCGTCGCGCTTACCTTGCAAACTTTCAGTATCGCCCTGCTATTTTGGTACGCTTTTGGGCGGTCAGTTCCCCGATGAAGCGTCTGATTACCCGTTTATTCATTTTGTGTGTGAGTCTCCTCACACTCGCTGTGGGCGCAATGGTGTGGTTCGCACAATCGCCCCTGTCCCTCAAGCAGCCCACCCTCAGTGTGACCCTGGAACCGGGTTCGGGCATGCGCCAGATCGCACGCCAGATTGTGGATTCGGGTGTCAACGTACCGCCCCAGCTACTGGTCTGGCTGGCACGCATCACCCGCCAAGACAATCTGATCAAGGCCGGCAGCTATGAGCTGGAGCAGGGCATCACGCCCCTGCGCCTGCTGGATCGCCTGAGCCGGGGCGATAGCACCCAGGCCGAACTGGCCCTGATCGAGGGCTGGAACATCCGCCAGGTGCGCGCCGCGCTGGACCGCCACCCCGACCTGCGCCACGACACCCGGGGCCTGAGCGACGCGGCGCTGATCGCCCAGTTGGGGCTGGACGCCCGCCACCCGGAAGGCTTGTTCTTCCCCGATACCTATCTGTTTGCGCGCCAATCTTCCGATCTGGCGGTGCTGCGCCGGGCGGCCCGCCACATGCAGGACGTGCTCGGGCGGGAGTGGGCCGGGCGCGCCGAAGGCCTGCCTTACCGCAGCGCCTACGAAGCCCTGATCATGGCTTCAATCGTCGAAAAAGAAACCGGCCAGGCGGCCGACCGGCCCAAGGTTGCCTCGGTGTTTGTGAACCGGCTGCGCCAGGGAATGTTGCTCCAGACCGATCCCACCGTGATCTATGGCCTGGGCGATGCCTTTGACGGCAACCTGCGCAAGCGGGATCTGCTCGCCGATACCCCCTACAATACCTACACCCGGAGCGGCCTGCCGCCCACCCCGATTGCGATGCCCGGCGCAGCGGCCCTCAAGGCGGCCCTGCATCCGCCGCGCACCGATTACCTTTACTTTGTGGCCCGGGGCGATGGCTCCAGCGCCTTCAGCCGCAGTCTGGAGGAGCACAACCGGGCCGTGAATCAATACATCAGAAAGTCAGCCAAACCGTGAAGTCGCGTTTCATCACCTTTGAAGGCATCGACGGCGCCGGCAAGAGCAGCCAGATCGCCGCCGTCGTGGCGCTGATCGAATCCCGCGGCATCCACGTCGTCCAGACCCGCGAACCCGGCGGCACGCCCCTCGGCGAGAAGCTGCGCGAACTGCTGCTGCACGAGCCGATGCACCTGGAAACCGAAGCCATGCTGATGTTCGCCGCCCGCCGCGAGCACCTCGCCGCGCTCATCGAACCGTCGCTCGCCGCTGGCAAATGGGTGGTCTCCGACCGCTTCACCGACGCCACCTCCGCCTATCAGGTGGGCGGACGCGGGCTGGATGAAGCCCGCTTTGCCCAGCTGGAAGCCTGGGTGCATCCCCATCTGCAACCCGATCTGACCCTGATTTTTGATCTGGATCCGAAAGAAGCCGCCCGCCGCCTCTCCGGCACCGGCCAGGCCCCCGACCGTTTCGAGCGGGAGAAGGCCGATTTCTTCGAGCGGGTGCGGGCTGCCTACCTCGCCCGCGCTGCGGCTGACCCGGCCCGGGTGCGGGTAGTCGATGCCAGCCAGACCCCGGACGCCATTCGTCAGCAGGTGGAAGCCCTGATTCTGGAGGCCTGCTTCTGATGGCGGGGCAGGTTCACCCCTGGCAGACGGCCCTGTGGCAGCGGGCCCTGGACCGGGCCGGGCGCCTGCCCCATGCGCTGCTGTTTGCCGGCCCAGCCGGCGGCGGCAAACGGGATTTTGCTGAAGCCCTGGCAGCGCGTCTGCTGTGCGCCCGGCCTGGCCCCGATGGCCACGCCTGTGGCCAGTGTGAAAGCTGCCAATGGCGCCTCGCCGGCAATCATCCAGATCTGCTGCGGGTGATTCCTGCCGCCGACCAGGAAGAACGTGCCGACGAGGGCGCCGACCAAGAACGCGCAAAAGATAAGGACAAAGACAAGGAGAAGGCCGCC
>JAJTBM010000457.1 GCA_021286885.1 Rhodocyclales bacterium | reverse complement strand
CGAGCGCATCGAACGCGTCTCCAAGCCCGGTCTGCGTATCTACAAGGGTTCCGATGATATCCCCCGTGTCATGAACGGTCTGGGTATCGCCATCGTGTCCACCCCCCGGGGTGTGATGACTGACCGCAAGGCACGTGCTACCAATGTTGGTGGCGAAGTGCTCTGCATCGTGGCGTAAGGGAGGAAACATGTCCCGAGTTGGTAAGAACCCGATTGCCCTGCCCGCTGGCGTTGAAGTCAACGCCAATGGCCAGGAAATCACCGTCAAGGGCCCCCTGGGCACCCTGAAGACCGCAGCCCATCCTGCCGTGGAAGTGAAGGTGGAAGGCCAGAGCATCGTCTGCTCCCGCGTTGCCGGCGTTGATAACGCCTCCGCCATGTGGGGCACCATGCGTGCCAACCTGAACAACATGGTGACTGGCGTTTCCAAGGGCTTCGAAAAGAAGCTGACCCTGGTGGGTGTGGGCTACCGTGCCCAGGCCCAGGGTGAAGCGGTCAACCTGACCCTCGGTTTCTCTCACCCCGTCGTGCATCAGATGCCCGCCGGTGTGAAGGTGGAAACTCCCACCCAGACCGAGATCCTGATCAAGGGCGTGGACAAGCAGAAGGTTGGCCAGGTGGCCGCCGAGATTCGCGCGTACCGCAGCCCCGAGCCCTACAAGGGCAAGGGTGTGCGTTATGCCGACGAAGTCGTTGTCCTCAAGGAAACCAAGAAGAAGTAAGGGTGGCATATGTTTAACAAGAAACAAGCGCGTCTGCGCCGCGCCCGCAAAACCCGGGCCAAAATCGCCGAGCTCAAGGCTGTGCGCTTGTGCGTTAATCGCACGAACTGCCACATTTATGCTCAGATCATCAGTGCCTGTGGCGCCAAGGTCCTGGCTTCCGCTTCCACCCTGGAAGCCGAGGTCCGCAAGGATCTGGCCAACGGCGGCAACAAGGCTGCGGCTGGTGTCGTGGGCAAGTTGATCGCCGAGCGGGCCAAAGCTGCCGGTATCGAGACCGTTGCATTCGATCGGTCCGGTTTCCAGTACCACGGTCGCGTCAAGGCGCTGGCCGAGGCAGCCCGTGAAAACGGTCTGCAATTCTGATCGCCGGGCGATAGGACGAGGTTAAAGAAATGGCTAAACCTGAAAGAAACAAGAAGCCCCAGCAGGCTGAAGAGCGTGATGACGGCATGCGCGAAAAGATGGTCTCCATCAATCGCGTCACCAAGGTGGTGAAGGGCGGCCGGATTCTCGGTTTCGCTGCACTGACCGTGGTGGGTGATGGCGACGGTGGCGTCGGCATGGGCAAGGGCAAGTCCCGCGAAGTGCCCGTGGCCGTGCAGAAGGCGATGGAAGAAGCCCGTCGCAAGATGTTCAAGGTCAGCCTGAAGAGCGGCACCCTGCATCACACCGTGGTCGGCAAGCACGGCGCCACTGAAGTCATGATCCAGCCCGCTCCCGATGGTACCGGCATCATCGCTGGCGGCGCCATGCGCGCTGTCTTCGAAGTGATCGGCATCACCAACGTGGTGGCCAAGGCTCATGGCTCCACCAATCCCTACAACATCGTTCGCGCTACGCTGAACGGCCTGTCTCGCATGAACACTCCTGCCGAGATCGCCGCCAAGCGGGGCAAGAGCGTCGAAGAGATTCTGGGGTAAGACATGTCCGAAAAAACTGTGAAGGTGACGCTCGTCAAGAGCATCATCGGTACCAAGCAGTCCCACCGTGCCACCGTGCGCGGCCTGGGTCTGCGCAAGCTGAACCATACGGTTGAACTGGTGGATACCCCCGCTGTGCGCGGCATGATCCACAAGGTCGCCTACCTGCTGAAGTGCGAGGGCTAAGATGCGTCTGAATTCCATCAAACCCGCTGAAGGTGCCAAGCACGCTGCCAAGCGTGTCGGGCGTGGCATCGGCTCCGGCCTGGGCAAGACCTCCGGTCGTGGCCACAAGGGTCAGAAGTCCCGTTCCGGTGGTTTCCACAAGGTCGGCTTCGAAGGCGGCCAGATGCCCATCTATCGTCGTCTGCCCAAGCGCGGCTTCGTTTCCCTGACCAACCACCGCAACGTGGAAGTGCGTCTGGACGAACTGAACGCCCTGCCCGTGGATGAAGTGGACCTGCTGGTGCTGAAGCAATCCGGCCTGATCGCCGGTGACGCCCTGTCCGCCAAGGTCATCCTGTCCGGCGAGATCACCCGCAAGGTGGTTTTGAAGGGCGTGGGTGCCACCAAGGGTGCTAAGGCCGCCATCGAGGCAGCCGGCGGCAGCATTGCTGCCTGATTAATGCAGTGAGGGAATAGTATCTTGGCAGCGAATCCTGGTCTGGCGAGTGGTGGCAAGTTCGGCGATCTCAAGCGCCGGCTGATGTTCCTCCTGGGAGCCCTGGTGGTGTACCGCATTGGTGCCCACATTCCGGTTCCCGGGATCGATCCCGCAGTTCTGGCCGATCTGTTCAAGTCGCAACAGGGCGGCATCCTGGGCATGTTCAACATGTTCTCGGGTGGCGCCCTGTCCCGCTTCACCATTTTTGCCCTGGGCATCATGCCCTACATCTCTGCATCCATCATCATGCAGCTGATGACCGTCGCCATTCCCCAGCTCGAATCCCTGAAGAAGGAAGGGGAA
>JAJTBM010000456.1 GCA_021286885.1 Rhodocyclales bacterium | reverse complement strand
CCGTGATTACCAGGTCATTCCCATCGCCGCCCCCACCGAGGAAGAAAGGGTGCAACCGTATCTCTGGCGTTTTTGGCGCCATCTGCCGCGCAAGGGCCGGGTCACCATCTTTGACCGTTCCTGGTATGGCCGGGTGCTGGTGGAGCGGGTGGAAGGCTTCTGCTCGGAAGCCGACTGGATGCGGGCCTATGCCGAGATCAACGATTTTGAGGATCAGATCGTGGCCGCCGGCGGGCTGGTGCTCAAGTTCTGGCTCTCGATCAGCGCCGACGAGCAGCTCGCCCGCTTCAAGGCTCGGGAAGAAGCTGCCTTCAAGCGCTACAAGATCACCGCCGAAGACTGGCGCAACCGGGAAAAATGGCCCGCCTACGAGCAGGCCGTGTGCGACATGATGGATCGCACCAGCACCGAGAACGCCCCCTGGACCCTGGTGGAGGCCGATAACAAGTACTACGCGCGCATCAAGGTGATGACGACCCTGGTCGAACGGCTGGAGCAGGCCTTGCGACGATGAATCCGGGCCTGGCCCGGGAAGTCTGTCGTTTTGGAGGTCTGTCGTTTTATCTCCATGTCTTTGACCCGATGATGCATGGGGGCGCCCCGTCGTCCCGTCATGCTGCGCAACGATGATGATCCGGTGTGCGTACCCGTACCCGGATCTGCCGAAGGAATGCCGTGAACCCTGTTCAACAAGTGAATGCCGCCCCGGTGCCGCCGGGTGATCTGTCCCAACGTTTTGTCGCCTGGGTGCGCGCCGCCGCTCCCTACATCCATGCCTTCCGGGGCAAGACCTTCGTGCTCGGCTTTGGGGGCGAGGTGGCCGCCGGCAAGCTGGCCGAATCCCTGGCCTACGACTGCAATCTGCTGGCCGCCCTGGGGGTGCGCCTGGTGCTGGTGCATGGGGCCCGCCCCCAGATTGATGCGGAGCTGGCGCGCCGGGGCTTGCAGCCCCGTTTCCACCAGGGCCTGCGCGTGACCGATGCAGCCGCCCTCGAATGCGTGAAGGCCGCCATGGCCGTCACCCGCATCGAAGTGGAGGCCATGCTGTCCCAGGGTCTGCCCAATACCCCCATGGCGGGCAGCTTCATGCGGGTGACCAGCGGCAACTTCATCACCGCCAAGCCGGTGGGCATCGTGGATGGGGTGGATTACGGCTATACCGGCGCGGTACGCCGGGTGATCGCCGAAGAAATCGCCGCCGATCTGGATCAGCAGAATGTGGTGCTGATGTCGCCCCTGGGGGTTTCGCCTGCGGGTGAAATCTTCAATATGAGCATGGAACGGGTGGCCGAGGCGGTGGCCGTGGCCCTCAAGGCCGAAAAGCTGATCTACCTGTGCGACGCCCCCGGCTTGCTGGATGAGGATGGGGGCCTGATCGAGGCCATCACCGCCGACGACGCCGAGTCCATGCTCAAGGCCGGTCAGGGGCTTACCGAAGATCTGGACTTGTACCTGCCCTGCGCGATTCGGGCGGTGCGCCAGGGTGTTGGGCGCGCCCACCTGATCGACCGGGACAAGGACGGCGGGCTGCTGCTCGAATTCTTCACCCCCCAGGGGGTGGGCACGGTGCTGACCCGCGACCCCCTGTTCCGCCTGCGGGAAGCGACGGTGGAAGATATCGGCGCCCTGGCCACCATGATCGCCCCCATGGAGGCCGACGGCACCCTGGTGCGGCGCAGCCGCGAGCGGCTGGAGGCCGAGATCGAATTATTCACCGTGGTGGAGTACGACGGGGTGCTGGTGGGCTGCGCCGCCCTTTACCCTTTCATGGCCGAGCATCTGGCCGAAATGGCCTGCGTTGCGGTGGTTCCCGAACATCGGCGCTCCGGATTGGGGGAAATGCTCCTCAAGCGGATCGAAGGTCGGGCGCGTCGGATGGGGGTGGAGCAGCTCTTTGTACTCACCACCCGCACCGCCCACTGGTTTCGGGAACGGGGCTTCAATGAGGTCGCCCCCGAGCGTCTGCCGCGCCAGAAGCGGGAAATGTACGACGTGAACCGGCGCTCCAAGATCTTCATGAAACCCCTGTCCTAGCGCGGTTTTACGGAGCGTTCGGGCACTCCGGCTTTGGGCTAGAATCTTGCTACCGCTTCGGAAGCCCTGCCGCTTCCGGCGGCTATTCCATTAGAAGAGGTGATACATGGCACGGATGGTCAATTGTGTGAAGCTCGGCCGCGAGGCCGAAGGTCTGGATCTCCCGCCCCTGCCCGGTGAGCTGGGCAAGAAGGTGTTCGAGAACGTTTCCAAGGAAGCCTGGCAGCAGTGGATCCGGCATCAGACCATGCTGATCAACGAAAACCGGCTCAACCTGATGGACCCCCGCGCCCGCAAGTACCTGGCCGAGCAGATGGATCGTTACTTCTTTGCCGGTGGCGCCGACCAGATCGGCGGCTACGTGCCGCCCCAGGCCTGAGCCCTGATCTGAACTGAAGATCCGATCCAGGGCGCCTTTGGGTGCCCGGATCTGCACGGGGCCCCGTTCACCTTCGGGTGGGCGGGGCCCCGTGCCTTTGATACGGCGTGCTTTGATTCGGCGTGATTTGATACGGCGGGCGGGGTCAGGCCTCGGGTTTGGCGGGTTCGGGCTCCGGCACCGGGGTTTTGAATTCGGGGGGCGGGCTG
>JAJTBM010000022.1 GCA_021286885.1 Rhodocyclales bacterium | reverse complement strand
ACCATTATCGACAACAACTTCCGTCTTGACATGCTTCGTATCAATAGGAATACCCGAAGTAAGTGCTACATCATAACGCGGCGAGTCTTTGTTCACCTCAAGACTCATCATGATTTTGCCATCAGGCGTCACTTGGGGCTTGACCTTCAAGGCCAGATTGGCCTTACGGAAGGAGACACTGGTCGCCCCAGAGCTGGTTGCCGAGGTATAAGGAATTTCCGTACCTTGCTCGATCAGCGCCTCAGTCTTATCGCCGGTCATCACTCGGGGACGAGAAACCACCTTGCCACGCCCATCGGCTTCGAGCGCAGAAAGCTCCAGATCGATGTAACGCGTGCCTGAACTATTCCAGAGTGCCATGGAAATCGCGCCCGCCTGAGAACCATTGATCGATGCGGCCGGCAGGTTCACCCCCAGGGAGTTGGTGAAGTCAGGTACCGTGGTAATCTGGCCCGCCCGATAGCCTGTACTGGTCAGATTCCCCGTGCCAAAAGTGTTGCGATAAACCTGCACACCCCCATCCGTGGTTCCCAAATAACTACCTGTTTTTCCCCCAAAACCCAGGCGTACGCCCAGGTTGCGCGAGAAAGTATCGGAAGCCTCCACAATCTGGGCCTCAATCAGCACCTGACGCACCTGCACATCGATTTCGGCAATCAGCTTGCGCAAATCTTCCAGGCGGGAAGCCACATCGTTCACAAAGAGCTTGTTGCTGCGCTCATCCACCACCACGGTGCCGCGCTTGGAGAGCATGCTTTGATCCTTGCTCTTCAGGAAATCGGCAACGGTTTTAGCCTTGTGATAATTGATCTGGAAGCTTTCGGTGCGTAGAGGTTCCAGGTCGCCAATTTGAGACTTGGATTCAAGGTCAAGCTTTTCGCGGGCCGCCAGTTCATCACGCGGCGCAATCCAGATCACGTTGCCGGTCTTGCGCATGTCCAGTCCCCGGGCCTGGAGAATGATGTCCAGGGCCTGATCCCAGGGCACATCCTTGAGGCGCAGGGTCAGGTTGCCCTGAACCGAATCGCTGGTGATGATGTTGAAGTTGGTGAAGTCGGCAATCACCTGGAGCACCGAGCGAATGTCGATGTTCTGGAAGTTAAGTGACAGCTTCTCGCCATTGAACTGACCCTTGGTGCCTGCTGTCAGCTTGTTGGGGTCTTCCTTGGTCTGCTTGACCTCCAGCACAAACTGATTGTCGCTCTGGTAAGCGTTATGCTCCCACTTGCCCCGCGGGGTGATGGTCATGCGCACATTGCCGCCCCGGGATTCAGTCAGAACCGTATTAACCGGCGTGCCGAAATCCAGCACATCCAGCTTGCGCCGCAACTGCTCGGGCACATCGGTCTTCATGAAATCCACCACCAGGCCGGTGCCCTGCTGGCGAATGTCGATACCCGTGTTCGGATCGGACAAATCCACCACCAAACGCCCCTCACCATCCTTGCCACGCCGGAAGGAGATATCGCGAATCGCATGCTGCTCAGTCTGCAAACCCGTGGGCGGCGCAAACCGCTGGGTGCCCTCCTGCTGCAGCTGAGCGCTGGCTGCCTTGGTTTGGGCGGCAGCCACGGTAATCAGCACATCATTACCCTGCAATTTCACATCGTAGGGATACATCCGATTCATATTCAGCACCAGCCGGGTACGATCACCCACCTGCACAATATTGGCGCTGCGCAGATCCCCTGCATTGATGTTCTGGGTATTACGCCCCAGACCATTTCCCGTATCCGGAAAATCAAAGGCAATGCGCGCGGGGCTGGATACGCTAAAGCTGGCAGGCACTGCTTGCAGAGGGCGTGCCATGGTCAGCTTGAGGACGATGCTCCCTTCCTGCTCGGAAGCCAGGATCTTTTCAATCCGGTTCCCGGTGGGCGCCGCCTCAGTGGTCTGAATCGCTTGGGCATACACAGTGCCAGCGGGAACTACGCACGCCATCATGGCAGCCAGCAGGCAGGCTCGGGGGGTCAAACCCGCAGTATTATGTTTCATCGTCATTTTTTCACCTCTTGTGCAGCCTGCTCCTGCAACTGCAATGTGCTGACACGCTCGGCCCACTCCCCACTGGAATCCTCTACCAATTCCTTGAGGGTAATATCGGCCTCGGAAATAGCTGTAATACGTCCGTAGTTCATCCCCAGATGATTCCCGACCCGAACTTGGTAGAGAGCCCTATCTACCGACACAATCGCATGGGTCTGGCCGTTCTTGATCAGAACACCCACCATGCGAATATTCTCAAGCGCATAAGACTCCAGGGGCTCCCTGCGCCAATTGGGATCTGGTGCCAATGCAGAAGTCTTCTTGTCTGGCTCCAGCTTGGCTGGACGAAAGGGGTCGGTCTTGCCTTCCCCTTCATAGTTGATGACTTCTGCCGGCTTCAACTTGGGCAAGGGGCGCAAACTGGGGCGCAGATCTCTGGAGGCTTCGCTCATCCAGGCCCGCAGATCGTCCTCCGAACTGCTGCAGCCCCCCAGCATCAGCGCCAGACAACAGCCGAGAACAGGGCTCAAACGCTTCATGGCTCTCACTTCCCACCCTTCTTGTTCTTGCGCAGCGTGGCGATTTCCTCATCATCCAGGTAGCGGAAGGTCAAGGCTGTCGCATCAAGCTTAAGCAGGCCGTCTTTGGCAGCTTCTATATTGATATCGTTCAAGGTGACAATTCGGGGCATTTGGGCCACATCGCCTACAAAGGCACCCAGATCGTGATACGTCCCAATCACGCGAATGGTGATCGGCAATTCCGCGTAGAAGTCCTTGGAAACCTCACTGCCAGGCTTGAAAAGGTCAAACTGCAGGCCACGCCCCAGACCCGCCTGGTTGATATCTGCCAGCAAGGCATCCATTTCCGAACGATTAGGCAGTTGTTTCAGCAAAGTCCCGAACTGTTGGTCAATTTCACCGAGCTGGCGCTTGTAATCGGGCAGATTGATGGCCTGACGTTTTTTGGTCAGCCATTCGTCTTTCAGCGTTTGCTCTTCGGCTTCCTTGGCCGTCAGGTTTGTGAGCTGATCACTCCAATCAAACCACCAACCCAACGTCACACAAGAGACAAAAATTGCGACGAGACAGACGACCCTCGGAATCAGAGGCCACTGCCCAGGGTCATTGGGGTCCAACCCCTGAAACTCCTGCTGAATGCTCTGGAGATCCAGGGTTTTCAGCTTTTCCAACCACTCCTGGGCCGCCATTATTTTTTACCTCCCTGCTTGGGCTTGTCGGCTTCCTCGCTCTTGGGACGCTCCAGGTAGACGTTCAGATTGAAGTCACTCACTCGCCGGGCGTTATTACCCAGAACAGCAACCTTGACCTCCACGAGCTCGGGCCGCTCAAATACCGGAGATGCCTCGAGATTGCGCATCAACGTGGAAACCCGGGCATTGGATTGCGCATAGCCCTGCAGATTGAGCTTGAGCCCATTCTGTTTGAGCAGACGCAAGTAGGTTCCGTCCGGCATGGTTTCGGTCAGCTGATTGAAGACCTGTACCGTGGAAGTACGGTTGGTCTGTAAAGACTCGATCACCCGTTTACGGGACAACAGGGCCTCAGATTGCTCTTTCAGACCTTTGATCTCAGCCAGATCTTTATCAAGCAGCGCCGCCTGCTCTTTGAGGAAAGCATTGCGAGCCTCTTGGGAACTCAGATACCCCGCCAGAATGGTATGGCCCACAAACCAGATGGCGAGGCCGCTCACGGCCATCAGTGCGGCAAGCAGGAAGAACTGCTGGCGTTTGGCCTTACGTTTTTCTTCCCGGTGGGGAAGCAGATTGATCCGGATCACGCGTCAAACCTCCGCAGGGCCAGGCCACAGGCCACCAGCAGGGCGGGGGCATCGGCGGCCAGGCTCTTGGGCCTGACTTTTGAACCCAGGCTCATATTGGCAAACGGATTGGCCACCATGGTGTCAACCTGGGTACGCCCGGCCACGGTTTCGGCCAGGCCGGGGATCACCGCACAGCCACCGGCCAGTACGATGTGGTCGACCTGGTTGAATTGGGTGGAAGTAAAGAAGAACTGCAGCGCCCGGGAGACCTCAAGGGCCAGGGAATCCATGAAGGGGCGCAGCAAATCGGTTTCGTAGTTTTCGGGCAGGGTGGAGGACGCACGCTTGGCGCTCTCGGCCTCTTCGAGGGTCATCCCGAAGTGACGCATGATGTCCTGGGTCAGCAGGAAACCGCCGAAAGCCTGTTCGCGGGCATAAATCTGGACGCCATTGCGCAGCACCGACACGTTCATCACGTTGGCACCCGCATCCACCAGCGCGATGATCTTGTCTTCGCCCGCGCCGGGCAGTTGCTCCTGCACCAGTTCGAAAGCCGACAGGGCCGCGTAGGATTCCACGTCCATCACCAGCGCCTTGAGGCCGGCGGACTCCGCCGCTGCGACCCGATCCTCGACCTTTTCCTTGCGCGAAGCGGCGATCAGCACTTCTTCTTCATCCGCGCCGGTAGATGCAGGGCCGAGCACCTGGAAGTCGAGGTTCACCTCGTCGAGGGCGAAAGGGATGTACTGGTTGGCCTCGGATTCGACCTGGACCTCCAGCTCCTGATCCCGCAGCCCGGCCGCCAAAATGATCTTCTTGGTGATGACCGCCGACGCCGGCAAAGCCAGGGCGACAAACTTGGTGGCGGTCCCCATCCGACGCCAGCCACGACGGATGGCTTCGGCCACCGCATCGAGATTGCTGATGTTGCCATCGACCACGGTTTCCCGGGGCAAGGACTCGATGGAGTAACGCTCGACCCGGTAGCCACCACCGGACACGGCGGACAGTTCGACCATCTTGACCGAGGATGACGATATGTCTACCCCGATCAAGGGCCGTGACCGGGGATTCAAAAATGAGAGGTCGATCACAAAAATCCCTGAAAATTCTTGATGTTATGCGTACTTACAGCAATCCACATACGATCGTAGCAACATCAATGACAGGTGTAAAGCAAGCGCCGGCAAAACTGCGTTGCACCTGAGCCGTGTCAAACCTGAACGGCCTCGTATAATGGCTGACCTCATTTTGCCCTTCTGTTTGCCATGCGCTGGGTTCTTTACCCTCTGGCCGCCCTCGCCGGACTCCTGTTGCTCGGTGTTGCGATTGCGGCCCTGGCCATTTCCATGGCCTGGCCTACTCTGCCTTCCCTCGAAGCCCTCACGGACTACCACCCCAAGATTCCGCTCCGGGTGTACACCGCCGACGGCGCCCTGATCGGGGAGTATGGCGAGGAGCGCCGCTCCTTCGTGCGCATCCAGGATGTGCCCCCGGTGCTCAAGCAGGCCATTCTGGCCGCCGAAGATGACCGTTTTTACCAGCACTCGGGCGTGGACTTCCTGGGCATTGCCCGGGCGACGGCAGCCAACCTGGTCACGGGTGGCAAGCGGCAGGGCGCCTCCACCATCACCATGCAGGTGGCGCGCAACTTCTACCTCAGCCGGGAAAAAACCATCTCCCGCAAGCTGTATGAAATCCTGCTGTCCTTCAAGATCGAGCAAAACCTGAGCAAGGACCAGATCCTGGAGGTTTACATCAACCAGATCTACCTGGGCCGGCGGGCCTACGGCTTTGCCACGGCCGCCCAAACCTACTACGGCAAGCCCCTCAAGGAGCTGAACGTGGCCGAAGCGGCCATGCTGGCCGGGCTGCCCAAAGCCCCCTCGGCCTACAACCCGGTGGTGAACCCCAAGCGCGCTGCCCTGCGCCAGCAATACGTATTGCGCCGCATGACCGAGCTGGGCTTCATCACCCCCACCGAACAGCAGCAGGCCCTCAACACCCAACTCCACGTCCAGAACACCTCGGGCAACGCCGGCAACACCGGGGCCGACTTTGGCGGCAGCGCCGACTACGTGGCTGAAATGGCGCGCCAGATTGCGGTGGAGCAATATCGGGAAGAGGCTTACACCAAGGGCATCCGCGTCATCACCACCATTCGCAAGGCGGAGCAGGAAGCCGCCTACAAGGCCCTGCGCAAGGGCGTGATGGACTACGACAGACGTCACGGCTACCGGGGCGCCGAAAGCTATGTGGAGGCCGAGCGGCTCAACAGCGAGCACAGCGAATCCCTGGACGAAGCCCTTTCCGAAGTACCCGACTACGGCGATCTGATGGCCGCCATCGTGACCCAAACCACCAACAACAACATCACGGTGTATCGCTACGGCGAAACCATCAAGCTGTCGGGTGACTCCCTGCGCTTTGCTGCACCGATGCTGGGCGACAAGGCCCCGGCCAACAAACGCCTGCGCCCTGGCGCCATCGTGCGCATCATCCAGAACGACAACAAGCGCTGGGAAATCACCCAGTTGCCCGAAGTCGAAAGTGCCTTCGCCGCCGCCGACCCGCGCACCGGTGCCATCCGGGCGCTAGTGGGGGGCTTTGACTTCAACCGCAACAAGTTCAACCACGTCACCCAGGCCTGGCGCCAGCCGGGCTCCAGCTTCAAGCCCTTCATCTACTCGGCCGCCTTCGAGAAGGGCTACGGGCCCAACAGCATCGTGGACGATTCGCCCCTGTCCTTCCCGGCCGGCGAAACCGGCTCCCAGGCCTGGGAGCCCAAAAACTACGATGGCAAGTACGACGGCCCCATCAGCATCCGTACCGCCCTGGCCCGCTCCAAGAACATGGTCTCGATCCGGCTGCTCAAATCGGTGGGCACCAAGTACGCCCAGGATTACGTGACCAAATTCGGTTTTGATGCGGAGCGCCACCCGCCCTACCTGACCATGGCCCTGGGGGCCGGCTCCGTCACCCCCTGGCAGATGCTGCGCGCCTACTCGGTGTTCGCCAACGGCGGCTACCGGATCGAGCCTTACTTGGTGCAGGAAATCCGCGACGAATCCGGCAAGGTACTGGCTCGGGTGGACCCGCCCGTCGCAGGCGACACCGCCCAGCGGGTGATCGACGAACGTAACGCCTATCTGATGGATTCCATCATGAAAGACGTGGTGCGCCACGGCACCGCCGCCAAGGCCCTGGTACTCAAGCGCGGCGACCTGGCAGGCAAGACCGGCACCACCAATGAATACGTGGATGCCTGGTTCTGCGGCTACCAGCCCACCGTGGTGGCAGTGGCCTGGATCGGCTTCGACCAGCCCCGCAAGCTGGGCAGCGGCGAAACCGGCGGCAGCGCAGCCCTGCCCATGTGGATCAACTACATGCGCGTAGCCCTGGAAGGGGTGCCGGAATCCTATCCCAACACTCCGGATGGGCTGCTGCGGGTGCAGAGCGGTAACAGCGAAGAGATGATCTACAAGGAAAATCTCCCCCCCGAACCGCCCGCCCCTCCGCCTGCCAGCCCGAGCGGGCCGGTGGACGAGGCCCCGCCCAAAGAATAAGCCCGAGCGCCCTCAGGGGGCGAGCGCGATCGGCTCGCCCGCCTGCTCGCTCATGCAGCGGGAGAGGGTCTGGTAAAAGTCATCCCCCTCCCGGGTGCCCACCCAGCGCCCCTCCACCGGGCGGTAATGGAAGCCCCCGGAACGGGCAGCCAGCCAGATTTCGCGGGCCGCCGAATGGCGGTTCACGATGATCTTGCTGCCGTTTTCAAACTCGATTTCGATGATGCCGCCCGGCTTGAGCTCATAGTCGATATCCGTATCGCAATGGTCCAGCAGGGCCTCCAGGCAGGCTTCCAGGCGGGCCAGTTCGGCATCTGCCAAGGCATTGAATTCAGCTTCGTTCATCGGCTCAAACCCTCGTTCTCTCGTTGTGTTCCGTGTTCTGTTAACATCGTTTCTTTTGCGTGCTCCGCAACCATGCGACTCACTGCTCTTGCTGTGGCCTGTTGTGGCCTGCTGACCCTGGCCGGTTGCGGCATCAAGGGGCCCTTGTACCTGCCCCAGCCGCCCCAGCCCATGGCCAAGCCCGTGCCCAAGCAGGCACCCCAGACTGTCGATCATAACAAACCCGCTTCCCAGGATTCTGCTCCATGACCACCGCCCTGCCCGTGCCGACCCTCGTCCAAGGCCCCACTGGCCTGATGCTTGAAGGCGTCGCCCTCAGCGAGATCGCCGCCCGTCACGGCACCCCCACCTACGTTTACTCCCGCGCCGCCCTGACCGCCGCCTTCGAGGCCTACCAGACCGCCCTCGCTGGCCGCAAATCCCTGGTGTGCTACGCGGTGAAGGCCAACTCCAGCCTGGGCATCCTGTCGGTATTTGCCCGCCTGGGTGCCGGCTTCGACATCGTTTCCGGGGGCGAGCTGGCCCGGGTGCTGGCCGCTGGCGGCGAAGCCCACAAGGTGGTGTTCTCCGGCGTGGGCAAGAGCCGCGAAGAAATGCGCTACGCCCTGGAAGCCGGCATCGGCTGCTTCAACGTGGAATCCGCCGCCGAGCTGGACCGCCTCAACGAAGTGGCGGGCAGCCTGGGCAAGCCGGCGCCCATCGCCTTCCGGGTGAACCCGGACGTGGACCCGAAGACCCACCCCTATATTTCCACCGGCCTGCGCAGCAACAAATTCGGCGTGGCCTTCACCGAGGCCCTGGCCCTGTATCGCAAGGCCGCCACCCTGCCCCACATCGAGATCAGCGGGATTGACTGCCACATCGGCTCCCAACTGCTGGACCCGGCCCCCATGGCCGAAGCCGCAGCCAAGATCCTGGGCCTGGTGGACCAGCTCGCCAGCGAAGGCATCCGGCTTGACCACATCGATCTGGGCGGTGGCCTGGGCATCCGCTACCGGGATGAGGAGCCGCCCAGCGCCAGCACCTATCTGGCCCCCCTGCTCGAATGCTTTGCTGGCCGCGAGGAAACCCTGTGCTTCGAGCCGGGCCGCTCCTTGGTGGGCAACGCCGGCCTGCTGCTGACCCGCATCGAGTACCTGAAGCCGGGCGTTGAAAAGAACTTCGCGATCATCGACGCGGCCATGAACGACCTGGCCCGCCCGGCCCTCTACGACGCCTATCACGAGATCGTCGCAGTGGCCCCCAAGGCCGTCGAAGCACGCAGCTACGAAGTCGTGGGCCCCATCTGCGAAAGCGGCGACTTCCTGGGCCACGACCGGGAACTGGCGGTTGAAGAAGGCGACCTGCTGGCCATTCTGTCTGCCGGTGCCTACGGGATGACCATGAGCTCCAACTACAACACCCGCACCCGCGCTGCCGAGGTGCTGGTGGATGGTGCGGTGATGCACGTGATCCGCGAACGGGAAACCCTGGAGCACCTGCTGAAGGGCGAAACCCCCCTGCCCTAAAGCCACGGCGGCGCCCCTCGGGTGCCGCCCACCGCGGCCCATAAAGCACAAACCCCGCTACTGGTCTTGCCGGTAGCGGGGTTTCGTTTTTTCAGGGCAGCGGGTCGGCGAGGGGGGTGACTGCCGCCCGGGCCTCGGGCCCGTCCAGCCAGCGCTGGAGAATCTTGTAGGTATCCAGCTCAAAGCGGCGCGGTGGCAGGCCGGCGGCGAGCAGTTCGGCCAGGGCGTCCTCGTTCTCCATGCTGGCGAGCAGGCACCAGTGGTCGAGCACATGGATCATGCGCCGCCCGGTGCCCGGATGGTATTCCACCAGCTGCACCGCCCCCGGCCAGGGCCAACGCCGCAGGCGCAGGCCTTCGAGCACCTTGAGCAGGCGCTCGTCGTGCTCGGCGGGAGTTTCCTTGCCGGCACACATCCCGGCGCAGCGCTTGGTCTGGTAAGCAAAGCAGGCGCCCGCCGCCCAGGGTTCGATGCCCACCCGACGGCCACACAGCTTGTAGAGGCCCGCCAGCTCGCGCAGGGCGTTGTCGGCTTCCTTGCGTGCCCGGAAGGCGCCGTAGAGCGAGCCCCAGTCGGCGGGATCGGAGCCATTGAGGGGCTCCCGCGACAGCACGGGCCCCTTCTTGCGGCTCGGGTCGTAGCGCAGCCCGAAAACCTCTTCAGACGCCCGCAGGAGCCGGTTTTCGGTGGGTTTGAGTTCTTTGACCAGCCGGGATTCGAGCAGCAGCGCGCCGAGTTCGCCCGCCGTCACCTGCCAGGTCACGCGGCGTACCTGGCGGGCCAGCTTGGCTTCTTTGGCATTGCGCAGATCCGCCGCGAAGTGCCCCATCACCCGGGCGCGCAGGTTCACGCTCTTGCCGATGTACACCGGGAGATCGTTCTCCCCGTAAAAGAAATACACCCCAGGGCCTTCGGGAATGCCCTCAAGCACCCCGTCGGGCAGGCCCGCAGGCCGGCTCGGGGCCTTCATGGCCTTGACCATGGCCACCTGGAGCTGCTCCTCGGGTAGCTGGCCACACACCAGGTTCACAAACTGGTACAAGGCGTCGGTGTCGCCCATGGCCCGGTGGCGGGCGGTGCACTGGAGCTGGTAGCGCTCGATCAGCGCATCCATCCCGTGCCGGTGGTACTGGGGAAACAGCGCCCGCGAAAACTTGACGGTGCACAGCACCGGCGCGTCGAAGCTCTGCCCCAGACGCTGGAATTCGTTTTTCAGAAAACCATAGTCGAAGCGCGCATTGTGGGCGACGAAAATGCAGTCGGCGAGCAGCGCCCGCACCCCGTCCGCCAGCTCGGCAAAGGCCGGCGCCGCTTCCACCATCGCATCGGTGATGCCGGTGAAGGTCTGGATGGTCGGGGGGATGGGGATGCCGGGCCTGACGAGGCTGGACCAGCGCTCAGTGCACTGGCCGTCCTCTACCCGGATGATGGCGATTTCAGTAACCCGGTCTTCCAGCGGATTGGGGCCGGTGGTTTCCAGGTCGATGAAGGCCAGACGCGGGGCAAGCAATCCGGATCAGCTCTCGGTGGAGTACGGGTAGGCCTTGTGGGCCACCTTGCCGGCGGCGAACTGGCGGGTCTGCTCCGGCTCCTGGGGCTTGTCCCACCACAGGGCGCGGCCCGCCTTCTGTTCGGCGGCCTGCTCCGGATTCTTGGCCATCCATTCGCGCATGAACTTGGTGTGTTCGGATTCGTAAATTGCCATTCTTTCCAATCTCCCTTGTAAGCCAGCCGGCCAGGTGGGCCGGCTGCAGCCAGCGTGCAGCCGGCGATTTTAACAGTGTCGCCCCCGCCTCCGGGGCCTTCAGGATTCAGGAGGGCTTGTCGCCCTTGAGCCGGCTGATGCGCACCACCTCGGGGATGTGGCGTACCCCCCGGATCACCCGGGCCAGATGGAGCCGGTGGCTCACCTGGAGGGTCAGGTTGATTACGGTGTAGTTGGCGCCTTCGCCCTCTTCAGTGCTCACGTTCTGGATGTTGCAATCCTGCTCGGCAATGGCGTGGGCCACCTTGGCCAGCACCCCACGCACGTTCTGGGTGACCACCCGCAGGTTCACCTCGAACATCCGCTCGGTGTGGGGCTCCCACTCCACGTCGATCCAGCGATCCCGCTCGCTGCGCAGCTTGCGGGCCTGGGCGCAATCGTGGAGGTGCACCTCCAGCCCCTGCCCCTTGCGGATGATGCCCACGATGGGGTCGCCCGGAATGGGCCGGCAGCACCGGGCCAGCTGAACGGTAACGCCCTCGGTGCCTCGGATCAGGATGGCGCCAGCGGGTTTGGGCTTGACCACCCCCGAACGGCCCGATTCCATATCCTGCAACTCGGCGATGCGCCGCGCCACAATGGCCGGCAAACGGCGCCCCAGGCCGATGTCGGCCATCAGCTCCTTGCGGGAGTGGAGGGTGAACTCGCGCAGATAGCGATCCCAGGCAATCGAACTCACCTGGCCCAGAGTCAGGCCATGCAGGCGCAGGGCCTGGTTGAGCAGGCGCTCGCCCAAAGTGGATGCTTCTTCCTGCTGGGCGTTCTTGAGGAAGTGGCGGATCTGGGCGCGGGCCTTGCCGGTGCGCACATACGACAACCAGGCCGGATTGGGGCTGGCGTGGGCGGCGGTGATGATTTCCACCTGATCCCCGTTGCGCAGCTCGGTGCGCAGGGGCTGCAGCTCATTGTTGATACGCCCGGCCACGCAGCGGTTGCCCACATCGGTATGCACTGCGTAGGCAAAATCCACCACCGTGGCGCCCCGGGGCAGCGCAAAAATCTTGCCCTTGGGGGTGAATACATACACCTCGCCCGGGAACAGGTCGATCTTGACGTGCTCCAGGAACTCGCTCGAATCCCCCGACGTGGACTGGAGCTCCAGCAAAGACTGGAGCCAGTTGTGGGTTTTATGCTGGAGCTCGGTGAGGGTCTTTTCGTCTTCCTTGTAGAGCCAGTGGGACGCCACGCCGCTCTCGGCCACGTGGTTCATCTCGGGGGTGCGGATCTGCACCTCCACCGGCGTGCCAAAGGGGCCGATCAGGGTGGTGTGGAGCGACTGGTAGCCATTGGCCTTGGGGATGGCGATGTAGTCCTTGAACTTGCCCGGCACCGGCTTGTAGAGGCCATGCAGCGCCCCCAGGGCCCGGTAGCAGGTGGGGACATCGGGCACGATCACCCGGAAACCGTAGATATCCAGCACCTGAGAGAAAGTCAGGTGCTTTTCGGACATCTTGCGGTAGATGCTGTAGAGGTGCTTCTCGCGCCCCTGGACTTCGGCCTCAATGTGCCACTGGGGCAGGCGTTCGATGATGGCATGGCTGATCTTGCCCACCACCTCGCGCCGGTTGCCCCGGGCAGCCCGGATGGCCTTGGAGAGCACCCGGAAGCGCATGGGGTAGCGGTGCTGGAAGGACAGCTCCTGCAATTCCCGATACAGGCTGTTGAGCCCCAGTCGGTTGGCGATGGGGGCGTGGATCTCCTGAGTTTCGCGGGCGATGCGGCGCTGCTTTTCGGGGCGCACGCAATCGAGGGTGCGCATGTTGTGCAGGCGATCCGCCAGCTTGATCAGGATCACCCGCAGGTCGCTGGCCATGGCCAGCAGCATCTTGCGGAAGTTTTCGGCCTGGGCCTCTTCCTGGGAGCGGAACTCGATCTTGTCGAGCTTGGACACCCCATCCACCAGCTCGGCGGTGGTGCGCCCGAAGCGCTCCGCGATCTCGGCCTTGCTGATGTGGGTGTCTTCCACCACGTCGTGGAGCAGCGCAGCGCACAGGGCCTGGGCATCCAGGTTCCAGCCGGCGAGGATCTGGGCAACCGCAACGGGGTGGGAAATATAGGGGTCGCCGCTGGCTCTTAATTGCCCGTCATGGGCATGGGCGGCAAAGAAGTAAGCCAACTCGATGCGGCTTACATCCTCCGGGCGGAGGTAGCTGGCAACCAGCGCTTTCAGGCTGCCAAAGGCTTCAGGAACCAGGCACTCCGGGGAGACCGGGAACGCAGTCCCCGCGTCGGTATGGGCGGGGATTGCGGATTCCATTTCATCTGCCTGGATATGCGGTCGATCAGGCTTGGCCACGGTTGAGGACTTCAGTACCAACCTTGCCAGCAGCAATTTCACGCAGGGCGATCACGGTGGGCTTGTCCTTGTCGTGACGATCCAGATCCACCTGGGGAGTGGAACCGGCGGTCAGCTGGCGGGCGCGGTAGGTGGCCGCCAGGGTCAGCTGGAAGCGGTTAGGGATGCGTTTCAGACAATCGTCGACGGTAATGCGCGCCATGGTCAATCCTGCTCAAGAAGTTGAAAAAACTCGGGGCTGCGCGCCTTTTGCCGGGCGTAACGCAACCGCGAGGCCCGCACCACAGAGACGAGTTCGTCCAGGGCCACGGGCAGGTTTTGGTTGATTATAACGTAGTCAAACTCGCCCACATGCCGCATCTCCCCCTGGGCCGCCAGCACCCGGCGGGCGATCACCTCTTCGCTGTCGGTGCCCCGACCGCGCAGGCGGCGCTCCAGTTCATCAATCGACGGGGGCAGGATGAAGACGCCGACCGCATCGGGAAACACCTTGCGCACCTGCTGGGCGCCCTGCCAGTCGATTTCCAGCAGGATGTCGGTGCCACTGTTCATCTGGGCTTCGAGCCAGGGGCGGGACGTCCCGTAGTAGTTGCCATGCACCTCGGCCCATTCGAGGAACTCGCCCCGACCGGCCATGGCCTTGAAGGTGGCCACATCCACAAAATGGTAGTGCTGGCCGTGCACCTCACCGGCGCGGGGTGCGCGGGTGGTGTAGGAAACCGAAAGCTTCACCCCGGAGTCTTGGGCCAGAAGGCCGCTGACCAGGGTGGTCTTGCCAGCCCCGGAGGGAGCGGCAACGATAAAGAGGGTACCGGGCATGAATCCTTACTCGTTTTTCGTTACGTGTTGCGCCTAGCCTGCGCACCCTTGCCCGGATGCGCCACTACGCGGCAGCGTTGTCTACGGCTGCGTTTACTCGATGTTCTGCACCTGCTCGCGCATCTGCTCGATGGCCAGCTTGAGCTCGACCGCCACCGCAGTCATATCGGCAGCCATGGCCTTGGAGCCTAGGGTATTGGCTTCACGATTGAGCTCTTGCATCAGAAAATCCAGACGCTTGCCGGCAGAACCGCCCGCCTTCAGGATGCGCTCCACCTCGTCCAGATGGGTGGAGAGGCGCGAGAGTTCCTCAGCCACATCCACACGTTGGGCAAACAGGCCCACTTCAAGCCGAATCCGGTCATCGTCCAGGGTGGCCGCTGCATCGCGCAGGCGGGTAGCGAGCTTTTCCTGGTATTCGGCCACCAGGGCCGGCACCCGGGGCTGCACGGTGGCGACCAGGGTGCGCATGTGGGCAATCCGCCCCCGGATCATGTCGGCCAGCTTTTCGCCTTCCCGGCGACGGCTGGCAAGCAGCTGATCCAGGGCCGCATGAATCAGGCCGGGGATTTCGGGCTGAATCTGTTCGAAGGTCAGGCTGTCATCGGCCAGGATGCCGGGCCAGCGCAAAACCTCGGCCACCGACAGGCCAGCGGCCCCCGGCAGCTCGGTTTGTACCGCAGCCTGTGCAATTTTCAGTCGATTCAACACATTTGTATTGATCGCCAGTTCGCGGGGTACGTTATCCTTGACTTGAAGATTGAAGCGGCATTCCACTTTACCCCGACCCAGACGGGCCGTCAGCGCCTCGCGCAGCACAGGTTCGGCCTGACGCAGATCCTCAACGATCCGGAAACCCAAGTCGAGATAACGGGAATTGACGCTACGTAGCTCCAGATGCAAAGCTACGCTGCCCAGGTCGCGGGTTTCGACGGCGAAACCCGTCATGCTGTGAATCATCGTGAATTTTCCTGAATTAGCGTGATGCAGGGAGACTGGGCTAGTATCACAGAACCCTCATCACCAACAAACGAAGTGTAGCGCCCTGCCCGATGGCCACTCAACAAAACTGCGCCCTGCCGCCCGGATTTCAGCTTGACCATTACCGGGTCGAGAGGCAGTTGTCCATGGGTGGGTTTTCCATTGTTTACCTGGCCTATGACCAGGATGGCACGCCCGTGGCGATCAAGGAATACCTGCCCAACTCCCTCGCCCTGCGCACCGACGGCGAGTTGGTGCCCCAGGTCAGCGAAGAACACCAAAGCGCCTTTCGCTATGGGATGAAGTGCTTTTTCGAGGAAGGGCGCGCCCTCGCCCGGCTCGTGCACCCCAATGTGGTACGCGTGCTCAATTTCTTCCGCGCCAACGGCACCGTATATATGGTGATGCAATTCGAGCGCGGCAGAACCCTGCACGACTACGTCCAGAAAAACCGTGGAAACATTAGAGAACGCTTCATTCGCGGGGTTTTTACCCGTATGCTGAATGGCTTGCGTGAAGTGCACTCCCACAAACTGCTGCACCTGGACATCAAACCCTCGAACATCTATCTGCGCAACGACGGCACCCCCGTGCTACTGGATTTTGGTGCCGCCCGCCAGACCCTGATGACCGACACTCCCATCCTCAAGCCGATGTACACCCCGGGCTTTGCCTCTCCCGAACAGTTCACCCACAAAGAGCTGGGCCCCTGGAGCGACGTGTACAGCGTGGGGGCCAGCATGTATGCCTGCCTGGCGGGGGTTGCCCCCCAGCGCTCCGACGAACGCCTGAACAACGATACGGTCATCCCCGCCCTCAAGGCCTGGGAAGGCCAATACTCGCCCCACTTCCTCGCCACCATCGATTGGTGCCTGCAACTAGACCCCCTCAAACGCCCGCAGAGCTGCTTTGCGCTGCAAAAAGTGCTCGCCCAGCGCCACCGGGAAACGCCGCCGCCGCCCAAAAATTGGCTGGAAGGCCTGGGGTCACGCCTCAAAACCATGATAGGCCGTACATGAGATTCACCATTTACCAGGAAAGCCGGGTGGGCCGGCGTCGCACCAACCAGGATCGCGTAGCCTACTCCTACACCCGGGATGCACTGCTGCTGGTGCTGGCCGACGGCATGGGCGGGCACCTGTACGGTGAGGTGGCGGCCCAGATTTCGGTCCAGTTCATCACCCAATCCTTCCAGCAAGAAGCCCGCCCCAAGGTGGTCGATCCGGTGCTGTTCCTCTCCCGGGTGCTGAGCAATGCGCACCACGCGATTCTCGACTACGCCTTCGACAAGCACCTGTCCGACATCCCCCGCACCACCATCGTCGCCTGTCTGATCCAGGACGGCGTGGCCCACTGGGCCCATGCGGGCGACTCCCGCCTCTACCTGCTGCGCAAGCAACGCATTCAGGCCCAGACCCGCGACCACTCCCGGGTGCAGCTGATGCTCGACCAGGGCCTGCTGGACGCCCAAGCCGCAGCCACCCACCCGGGGCGCAACCGGATCTTCAGCTGTCTGGGGGGCAATCATCCGCCCCAGATCGAATTCTCCCGAGGCACGCCGCTCGTGAACGGCGATGTGATCGCCATCTGTTCGGACGGGGTCTGGGGCCCCCTGGAAGGCCACCGCATCGCCCAGGTGCTGAGCGATGGCAAGGTCATGGAGTCCGTCCCGCGCCTCATGGATGAGGCCGAAGAAAAGGGCGGCGCCCAGTGCGACAACCTGACGCTCATCGCCGTCACCTGGCACGACGAGCAGCAAGACGACACCCCCGACACGGTCTCCACCCGCACCATGCCGGAAGACGCCAACAACACCCGGATGGAAGGCTTCGGCCGCAGCAAGCGCGAACCAGACGATCTGAGCGACGACGAGATCGAGCGAGCGATTCGCGAAATCAACGCCGCGATCCACAAGTTCAAGTAAGCCCCACGCCCCCCCGGCAGCACTGCCGGGGGCTGCTACAATTTTCAAGCAAAACAAAATTCACACTGGCGCCCCTCCTGCCGGACGGGCGCCCTTTAACGCTTTCAGGAACCCACCATGACCGACACCGCCTTCGCCCGCCCCAGTGGCCGTACCCCCGACCAACTGCGCCCGGTGCGCATCACCCGGGGCTTCACCCGCCACGCCGAAGGCTCGGTGCTGATCGAGTTCG
>JAJTBM010000455.1 GCA_021286885.1 Rhodocyclales bacterium | reverse complement strand
CCGGCCACTTTCTTTGTGGCCACCTCGTTTCTGGATGGGGGGCGGATGTGGAACGACACGGTGATCGAGGCCGTGCGCCATTGCCGGCGTCCCCGTCTGGCCCTGGGCGAACTGGGATTGGGGGATTACCCCATCCTGACCCCCGACCAGAAGCGGGATGCCATCGAAACCATTCTGCGCCAAATCAAATACGATGCCCCCGCCGAGCGCCTGGAAAAAGTCCAGGCTATTGCCGGGATTGCGGGCAGCCCCTTGTCCACCACCCTGATGATGCGCTCCGAGCAGGTCAAGACCCTGCGCCAGGGCGGCATGCAGATTGGCGCCCATACGCTCACCCATCCCATCCTGGCCCGGATTTCGGATGAAGAGGCACGGGACGAGATGCAGGGCAGCAAGACCTGCCTTGAAAACCTGCTGGGCGAAGAAGTCCCCCTGTTTGCCTACCCCAATGGCAAGCCGGATCAAGACTATCTGGCCCGCCATGCCCGGATCGCCCAAGAATTGGGCTTCAAGGCCGCAGTCTCCACCGCACCCGGCGTTGCCACGCCCCAGGCCGATCTGTTCCAGCTGCCGCGCTTCACTCCCTGGGATCAGACGCCCGCCCGCTTCGGCCTGCGCATGCTGATGAACAGCCGCATGCTCCGGCCCCAGATCGCCCGCTGATCCGGGGCCCGCCCCCGGCGTGCCTGGCGGTTGTTGTGTTTATGGCGTTTGCTGCCCCGGGCGCGTCGCCGGGGGTTGATGCCGCTCCAGCATCAGATCCACGCCGTTTTGCACGTTCTGCCCCAGCCGGGCGAGGGCCATCACCTGATCGACCCACAGGCTGTTGAGCTCGCGCAGCGCATTCATGTCGGCCTCCACCAGACTCCCCGGGGTGCTCGTGCGCTGGGCCGCCCAGGCGCTCTGGCTGATATGGCCCAGACCCGCCACCCAGTTTTCAAACAGGGCGCCGAGCCGGTGCTGGAGGGCGACCTGCATTTCCATGCTTTCCACCATCAGCGCCATCTGTCGTGCCGGATGAAAGCTCAGGGCTGCCAGCGACCAAAACGTCTGCCACTGGTGCTGGGCCATGTCTTGCGCCAGCTGCTGGCCGCTCAAGTAGCGGGCCAGCCCACCCCCCAAAGGCCCGGCCTCCGCCGCAAAACGTCGCGCCTCCGCCAGCCAGTTTTCCAGTGCAGCGCTGCAAAGCGGCAGGCCCAGGGGCGGAACAGGGCTGGGCGTGCCCGAAGGGCGTTCAAATTCTTGATGCATCGGCGGCTCCTTGCAGACCCGAGGGTCTGGATGGGTGTGTTTGGGTTATGTTTGGGGTCGATAAGCAGTCGGCGCACGCAGCCACGCCGGGCTTGGTGTTGCTATCGGCATTGACGCGGATTTGTGTAGGGACAAAAAAGCCTTCTGTTTGCCCCAAAAAAACAGGAGATCCGGAGATCTCCTGAAGTATTGCGTGGCGCAATAAGGGAAACATGAAAGCGAGGGTGCCGGCCTTCCCGGGGAGGTCGGGAAGGCTGGGCGGGGTTTGCCCGGGGGCTGACCCAGGCGCTTACCCAAGCGTTTACTTTTCCACGATCATGCGGATGCGCATTTCCAGGTGGAGTGCGTGGCAGAAGTGGGTGCAGTAGCACCAGTAAACGCCGGGTTTGTCGGTCTTGAAGGTGACGGACTTGGTTTCCTGCGGGTTCACGATGAAGTTGATGTTGTGCTTCGGAATCGCGAAACCGTGGGTCAAGTCTTCCACCTTGTCCAGGTTGGTGAGGATGAGGGTGACTTCGTCGCCCTTCTTGACCTTGAATTCTCGCAGGCTGTAGGTGGGCGCCTGGGAGGTGAGTTTGACGGTGACCTTGTTGCCGTTGCGGAATACGCCGGCTTCCTTCGGGTCTTTGATCGCGTTGGGGAAATCGTCCAGATTGTAGATCTGGCGGGTCTTGATCTTGTCGCGCCGCACGATGATGAAGTCGTGGGGCTCGGGGCGTACCGGGTGGTCGGCCACCAGTTTCATCTTCTCGCCGGAGATGTCGATGAACTGTTCGTTTTCCGGGTGGAGCGGGCCCACCGGCAGGAAGCGGTCCTTGGAGAACTTGCAGCCCACGCACAGCCACTTGCCATCGGCTTCGATGGTTTCAGACATGCTGGCGTTCAGGTGGCCCGGCTGGTATTGCACGTCCAGGCGATCCACCACGTACTTGGCGTTCTTGTCGCCCGCGTGGAACTTGATGGCGGCCTCCAGGTTCCACTTCACGATCTGGGAATCCAGGAACAGGGTGGTGTAGGCATTACCCCGACCATCGAAGGCGGTGTGCAGGGGCCCCAGGCCCAGTTCCACTTCGGCGACCACGGCCTTGTTGAGGTCGTCCAGCTTGCCGTCAAAATAATCCAGCACCTTGGCCAGCTCGATCACGGTGGCGGTGGGCGAAAGCTTGCCGGCGCAGATGAAGTATTTCTGATCCGGGCTGGCATTCACCCCGTGGGGGTTCTTGGGCACCGGCACATAGCAGGACAGGGCGGTCTTGGGGTCTTTGTTGGCTGCCCGGGTGGCATCCACCACGGGCACCTTGCTGTCCCCGTAGGTCTTGAACTTGCCATCCTTGATGGCCTGTTCGATGCGGGCGATGTGGAAGAAGGCGCAGGCGTCC
>JAJTBM010000454.1 GCA_021286885.1 Rhodocyclales bacterium | reverse complement strand
CCTTTGAGCAGGGCGATGGTGCCGGGGGGGATGGTCTGGATCTGGTGTTCGGGGTGCAGCAGGCCCGAGAGGTGGTCGGGGCGGCCACCGTGGCCGGCGCCCAGGAAGCGGCGGTCCACCTGGGCGTCTTCGACCCACTCGGTGCCGGGGCCCTGGTAGGTGCACAGCATCCGCAGGCCCACCCGATCCACATGAAAGCGGGGGCACATGGCTTGGTGGATCACTTCCAGGCGTAGCCCTACCTGATCGGCGCCCAGCAGTTCGATGAGCATGTCGGCCAGCAGGCCCAGATCCTGGGCGAGGGCATCCCGGCCCGGGCCGGGGGGGAAGGCACTCAGGTCGGGCAGGGTGCCGGGGCGCAGGGTCTGGCGCAGCCCCCGGCCCAAGGTTGGGCCATGTTCGGCCAGCCAGGGGCCGATGGCGGCGGGAAGAGGGCGCTGCCACAGGGCGAGCTGGATCTCATCCCGGAAGATTTCGGTGAGGTCGAAAGGCGTGGTGCCCGTGTGGGCGCAGCTGGGGGCAAGAGTCTGGTACATGGGGTTTACTCCGGGGTGGCTGCCAGGGCAGCACTACAGTCCTGCACACCGCAGAACATCTGGAATACCGCTTCCACCTGGGCCTGCTCAAGCCCGTCCACAATGAACACCAGTCGGCTGCGCCGGTCTTGATAGGGGGGCGTACTGGGCCAGGCGGGCAGGTCCAGCGGGGGATACATGACTTTTCGTACCGATTGGATCACCCGAGGGCCGGCTTGGCCCCAGACATGCACGAGCCCCTTGGCGCGCAGAATGTGCTCGCCGTGGTTCTCCATCAGATGCACGAGGGCGTCAGCGAGGAAGGCCCACTGGAAAGGTGTTTCAAAGCACAGGGCAAAGCTGTGCACCTGGCTGCCGTGACGGGGCGGTTCGGGGGCCGGCCCTCGCAAGGCGTAGCGGCTCCGGGCGTGAAGCCGGGCTTGTTCCCGTACCCGCTCTTCGGCCAGCCAGCGCACTACGTCGGGGGTTTTTGTGGCGGGGTCGTAGAGTCCGCAGTCGAGTACTGAGGCTGCCGCTAGGGCGCCCCGGCGTACAAAGATCTGGGCCGCGCCTGGATTAAGGCGGGCCAGGCGGGCCGATAGTTCTCCCAGTTCGGCCTGACTGGCCAGGTCGCATTTGCTGAGCAGCAGTCGGTCGGCCATTGTGGTCTGGCGCAGAGCTTCCGGGTGGGCGTCCAGTTGGGCCAGGCCGTGGGTGGCGTCGACCACAGTGATGACGCCATCGGTTCGGAAACGTTCGGCGACAAAGAAGTCCTGCATTAATCCGTGAATGACTGGCGCCGGGTCAGCCAGCCCAGTGGTTTCGATGAGTACCCGGCGCAGAGGGGCGATCTGTTTTTGCAGGCTGCGCATGAATAATTCCCGCAGGCTTCGGTTCAGATCGCTGCGCACGCTGCAGCAAATGCAGCCCGAGTCCAGCACCACCACTTCATCAGCCACCTGGCTGACCAGGTGGTGATCCACCGGTACTGCGCCAAACTCGTTGATGAGTACGGCTGCTCCGGCCATTTCGGGCTGGGTGAGCAGGTGGTTGAGCAGGGTTGTCTTGCCTGCACCCAGAAAGCCAGTCAGCAAGGTGATCGGAATCCGGGTGTCAGGCCTGGAGGTGGGGAGGGGGGCGTCTGCCATGGGGAAAAGCAGGCCAGGGGGCCATGAGTCACAAAGTTGCGATGTTATAACATTGCATTTTGACTCGTCGCCCTTTATTTATCAGACGGCAGATTTTCCATGCTCTGGAGCGGCCTGCCCGCAGGGGCTGGCGCGGCGTGCGCCCCACACACAGGCCAGCACCCCCAGCGCGGCCAGATACATGGCGGGGCGCACCTGTTCATCCAGCACGCCGGCAGCCAGCAGCAGGCCAAAGAAGGGTTGGAGCAGCTGGAGCTGACCCACCCGGGCGATGCCGCCCAGGGCCAGCCCCCGGTACCAGAACACAAAACCGATGAACATGCTGAACAGGGCCACATAGCCCAGCCCCAGCCAGGCGGCGGGCCCCACCTGGGCGGGTGTGGCGGGCCAGTGCACAAGCATCAGCGGCAGCATCAGGGGCAAGGCCAGCACCAGGGCCCAGCTGATGACCTGTAGGCCGCCCAATTGGCGCGCAAGGCGTGCGCCTTCGGCATAGCCCAGGCCGCAGACCAGCACCGCCACCAGCATCAGACCATCGCCCCAGAGGGAAGCTTCCAGCCCCTGGCCCAGGGCAAAGCTGATGACCACTGCGCTACCCATCCCAGCCCAGCGCCAGAACCGGGCACCCAGCCGTTCACCGCCTCGCCATACCGCGCCCAGGGCCGTTGCCAGGGGCAGGGTGCCGATAAAGACGGTGGAGTGGGCGGCATTGACATGCTGCAGGGCGAGGGCCGTGAGTAGCGGAAAGCCGACCACCACCCCGAGGGCCACCAGGGCCAGAGGCGCCAGGGTGTGCCGCTGGGGGCGAGGGTGTCGCCCCAGCGCCAGCAGGAGCAGGGCCAGCAGTCCGGCCAGGGAGGCCCGCGCCCCCGTCACGAAGAGTGGATCCAGTTCGAGGACGGCTAGCCGGGTAGCTGGCAGGGAGCCGCTGAAAATCAATACCCCGGCCAGACCGTGGAGCCAGCCCCGGGGGCTGGG